>JAYUEN010000331.1:0-1362 GCA_043739185.1 Bdellovibrionales bacterium | reverse complement strand
AGATTGCCCAGAAGTCCGTTAGGGTTTGAGGAAGGGCGATTGAACATTTATGCGACCTGATCGTGATTTTCAAGAAAATAATTTCTTAATTCTTTTTCAAGTTGTGGGATTTGATTAAATCCCTTGATTGTTTTGAACCTCTTTTCTGCTGCGAGCAGAGTCATTGCTGCCCATCTCGAGACTTGGCTTGGTCCTGATTTCCAATTCTTTATTCGCTTCGATTTATCACTGACCGTTGAGAACGCCGACTCAATCGGATTCGTAGAGGCAAGTGTCGCTCGTAATAGTGCTGGGGTTTTGAGTTTGACGACAGTCAATGTCTCCATTTCGGCTTCTTCGAGTGAAGAAGCTGCGGCTTGATTAATTTTTGAAAGCCAATCGAGAAGCTCGTGATACTCTTTTTTTGCCATTTCGTAATCAACACTGCCGTGAAGCTTTTTCCATTTTCTGTAAAACTCATCGTGAAAATCTTTGTGCAAGTAACTGATTATATTTCGTTCTTTATGACGAATACATCTTTGAATCGGCACCAGTGCCCCGAAGACTTTTCTGATCGCCTTCTTCAAAGCCTTCGATCCATCAATCACAAATAACGGTGGCATCGCCGTATTGAGACCACGATCAAAAAATGATTGCAGAAGATCTTTGCACACTTGCGAGTTTTCTGTGTCGCCTTCTCTAAGCCCAATAATCATCTTCTTGCCCTTGGTGGTGATACCCAGCGCTGCTATCACCAGGCGATCGCCGAACCCAATGCCGTCAATCATGATTGCAATAAACTCATGTCCTGATAAATCTCTTGAATTGATTTCATCAAGTGCTGATTGAGAACTCTTTACGAAGGCTGCACTCACTGAAGACTTTGACAACCCGGTGCCGCCAGAAACTTCGTCTAAAAGACCGTCATAGTTTCTTGTTGAGACCCCCACGATCATATGCTTCATTACTTTTTCACAAAGCAAATCGTAGTCTCTGAGTGCAGAATACGTTGCCAACTGAATCTCTTCACCATCTTCTCGAACGCGTGGCTTCTTCACAGAAATTCTCTGACCATTCATAACGATGCTGCCATCGTCGCTGCCGCCGCGGTGAAAGTGATCTTTATTCTTGCGACTAAACTTCGGACCGCAGAGTCTTTCGACTTCTTCATCAAAAAGTTGCATTGCCGTTGCGAGCATCGCTCCTCTCATTTGATTCCGAACCATTTCTTGAATCTGACTAAATGTGTCTTTGACTAAAGACTGTTGAAATTCTTTCGAATTTGACGTTTTCTTCATACGGGACTCCTTTTAGTTGTGCCTCTGGAATTATTCCAGAACTGGAGGCCTTCTTTCAAACCCTAACGCTTCTCAGGACAATTTC
>JAYUEN010000330.1:0-4310 GCA_043739185.1 Bdellovibrionales bacterium | reverse complement strand
AGGAGTCGAACCTGCGACCACCAGATTCGTAGTCTGGTACTCTATCCAGCTGAGCTACGACCGCACATAGAGTTAGATGCAGTGTTTTAGGACGAAAGACCCCGCAAAATCAAGAAGTTTGGCTTCATTTTTGTGAATGAATGAATTAAGTTTAAGGGTCACACCCGAATCTGACCCTCGCTCTAGCCATAATTGCGGAGAAGATATGAGACAAAGCTCAGAAATGATCACCCAAAGCTTTCGAGAAAGCCTATTAGAATCTAAGTTGACGCTCGAACAATTCATTGAAGACCCCATGCAAATGCAGAACTGCACACGCTTTAGCCAGATCCTAATCGAATGCTTCAATGCGGGTGGGAATGTTTTTTCTTGTGGCAATGGCGGCAGCCACTGCGATGCTATGCATTTTGCTGAGGAATTCACTGGCAAGTTCCGCAAGGATCGTCGCCCTCTAGGGGCACTTGCGTTGGGGGAGGCCAGCCATACCACTTGTGTCGCAAATGATTACGGATTTAAGCACATCTTTGAGCGCCAACTTATGGGATTGGGCCGTAAAGGAGATTTACTCTTGGCAATCTCGACTTCGGGAAACTCCGAAAATGTCATCTTGGCAGTTGAGGCTGCAAAAAAATTAGGAATCAGAAGCATTTGTTTATTAGGTCGCAACGGTGGAAAGCTTAAAGGCTTGGCGGACCTTTCAATTGTCGTTCCGGCTCAGACTTCAGATCGCATTCAAGAAATGCATATCAAAATCATACATACAGTGATTGAAATCGTTGAACGAGATTTGTTTCCTGAAAATTATTAGGCCGCGTATTAGATTTTTTCTAAATTTTTTTAAGTCTAGAATTTTTTAAATAGTTGCGGCAGATCACTCAATAAACTGACGTCGGCAAATTCTTTCGGCCAGCGTCTCGTATCTTTGAATTTATAAAAATAAGTTTTATTCATTAAAAAATTCTCACTCGCAATGAGGTCATTGGTTTGTTCCGGAAAACCAATCAAGGCTCTCGTCAAGGTCTCGGGCTTCAAAACAAAAAATGCTTTTTCAGGTGGAGTGAAGCGCAAACGCTGACTCGAAACAGAGTCTAGCTCTTTGCTTTGAGCACGGCTTTGAAGCTCTTGAAGTTTTGTCGCATAGGATTGGCTAAACTGTGACCATGCAAAGCTGGGATTGTCGGTTGCAATGAAATCTGAGATTTCACCTTCGCTTCGTGCCGCCACGATAACATTTTTGTAAGCATGCATGGCAGAGCCGACTGAATTGACATTGGCATTTCCTGAAATGACTCCATCGGGAGACAAAATGCTTTTCAGTTTTATGAAAAATTCAGTGGTGAATAAGTTTCCGGATGACGAAGCCGTAATCCGAAAAACTCCGATTTGAACAATATCGAAATTTTCGCCTTGGCCACTGCGTTTATTTACGAAGCGCGTGCCATCACTGACGATGACTTTTGACGAGAGTAGCAATTCTTTCAAATCAGGTGAGCCAAACTTTTCGACTTCATCGATGACAGTATGGAGCAATTCGACAACCACGATTTCAGCTTTAGGATATAGCAGGTGAATACCGAGGGCTTGCATGCCGGTACCAAAGCCAATGATGAGAATTTTTTTGGGTGGCCTTGCCAGTGCCGCCATGGCGACATCCATTGGCCAAATATTCACTTCGCCATTTTGATAGTTAAATGAGGTGGCACCTTCGCCGGCAATGATAATCGCATGATTTTTCTCTGCGTTTTCATAAACAAAAGTGGTGGCCTCATGCTCTTCGTAAATTCGACTAGGTGGAGCAGTCGAGCCATCTGCGGACACACCGTGTTTGAATTGTTGAAAAAATTTTGGCGACATAAAGGCTAAAATGAGAAGACTTGCAAATAGGTAAACGTAAGACTTTGGTTTTTTAAAAGCTTCAGGATCTGTGGCCCGTAAAAAAATCAAAAATAAAATTAAAATGCTCACTAAAAAAAATTGTGCGGTAAGAGTGGTTCCAAAAAAAGGAATCAAAAAGGCGCCGGTAGCAAATGCCCCAAGGGTATTGCCGAAGGTCTGCACGACATAAACTTCGCCAGTTCGCTTGCCGAGTTGATCTTGGTCTTTTGAAAGAAGTTGAACCAAGGCTGGGAAAATTTTTGAAAGATAGCGAACCGGAACCAAAGTGAAAAGTGTTACCAGTGCTCCCATCAAAAGAGACTCGACCGCTCGCGTGGGAGAAATATTAGTGCTATCAGGAGCGGGATGTCCGGCCCAGTTTAAGACGTAAGGCAAAATAAAAATGATCGAAGTGCTGAGTAAGATTTTCGAAAAACTATCACGCAATACAGTGGCCGGATTTGTACTTTCAAGATTAAATGCTGAGCGCGAAGTGCCCATCCATAAATAAAAAAGATAAATCATCAGTACCATCGGAAAGACATAAGAAGTCGCGCCGAAATAATAAACATAAATTCGAAAATAAAGAATTTGATAACCAATAGCTAAAAACCCAACCACAAAAGACAACGAAAAATATTTGAGAGCGTGGGGGGTCCAATAAGTGTTTTGAGTACCGAGACCAGGCGGCTCAACTTTTGATTTCTGTTCACTGCTTGCTTGGGAACTTGCGCGCACTGACAAAAGTGTTAGAAGCGCGATTATTAGATTGAGAATGGCTGCGAAAATCATAGTCTTTTTGAGTCCAAAAAGACCCACTAAGAAAAAGCCAGAAATAAAGGTCCCGACACAAGCACCGGCAATATTTAAGGCGTAGAGTCTGCCGACGCTCACTCCGGCAGAGCTTCCACGCTTTGCACTTTGAACAACTATAGGCAGGGAAGTACCCATTAAGGTTATTGGGACAATGAGAAGGGCTAAGTAAACTCCAAAGTCGATCATAAGGCTTGTTTGACTGAGATCGATGCTACCGAGTCGGGTCGAAAAAAGTGCAGCTGCTCTTAAGAGAGAATCACTGAAGACAGCGAAACAGGCGATTGCCATTTCTGCGTAAATGAAAAAAATCAAAGGTCGGCGGAGCTTTTGAGAAATTTGGGCGCCTAAAATTCCGCCAAGACCGAGTCCAAGCATAAAAATAGAGACAATTATAATCGTTGAAAAATAATCAATACCCACAACTTGGCCGAGAATGCGTTGCCAAGCGATTTGCAAAGTGAGGCAGCTAAATCCTGACGAGAAAAAAAGCAATTTGAGTAGAAAATCTCGGTTCAGATTCAGTTTCATCGGGCCCCAGCTTAAAAATGGATGCCTAATTTGGCATTTTATCGAACTCAAAACAAGCATCATTCGTCCCGAAGGGAGCACTTGCAGACCAGACATTTTCATGGTTTTTGTTGATCACGAGGGCAGAATGTGATCCATTGGCCTTGGCTCTGGGCATCAGCGGCATAATTGCGTTGCTGAACTGTCCAAGCTGTTTTATTTACTTCAGATTAGTTCTTTTAAATTCTATGTGGAGGAGTGGGTGAGTGGCTTAAACCAACAGTTTGCTAAACTGTCATACGGGGTAAACCCGTATCGGGGGTTCAAATCCCCCCCTCTCCGCCACAAAAACTTCGGAATTCGGTATTCAGAATTCGGAATTCAGTATTCCGAATACCGAATTCTGAACGGAAGCCAAAACGCGGCTTTTTCCATAGTGAGGGTCCGCACCTCGCAGCGGCCTATTGTATCTGCATTATGGAACGAGGCCGCCCGGTAATAGGCCGGGGCAATCCGAAATTCCAAGCGCACCCGTCGAGGAATCGCCCCATCCTTTGATTAGGCCGTTGGCAGTGATCCCCCAACTCCGGTACATCCCGCCTGTTGAAGCTGCGGAGTAAGTTGTGCCAGAATCAATGACGCCCGCCGAAAGTACATTTGACGACACTGCACCGTTGCCAACTTCGCCATTGAGGTTCCCGCCCCAGCACTTCAGCGCACTACCCAATGTCACCGCGCAAGTTTGGCCGCCAATTCCTCCCGCCGCCACTGATTGGTAGGAGACGCCTGAGTCAACAACAACTGGGGAACTTGAACTCGATTGAGTTGCTCCATTACCAAAGTCTCCGGTTCCCCAACACTTGAGAATATGATTCGTCGTTATTCCACAGGGCATTGCGGAGTCCGTCGACACAAACAGGTATTGAACTCCAGCGTCCACAACAGTTGGAGTGGATGATCCCGACTGCCCCCAACATTTTAGGGTGTGATTCGACGTGACGCCACAGCTCCACTTGTCTCCTGCGGAGACCATCGAGTAGGTGGTTCCTCCATCAATGATAACTGGAGCATTTTTATTTGATGTCACACCGTCGCCCAACTGGCCCTGAGCA
>JAYUEN010000329.1:0-1369 GCA_043739185.1 Bdellovibrionales bacterium | reverse complement strand
CTGAAGTGTAACGACGTTGCCCCATCTTGCCCATTTATTTCCCCTTTGTTAGACGTTTTTAGTTCTAAAAAGTGTCCGTTTTTTCGGGGGAAGGTCATTGGCCAATTCCAAAATCAAAACGACCCAAAGTTCTGGAAAGTCCAGTTCGCTAGCGAGATTGAACTATAAAGCGACCCAAGTGATTGCCAGAGACAATGTGGGTGATCCAGCAAAAACAGTTCCGATTGGTACAAGCTTGATCGGTAAAACTCTCACCTCGATCGATACGAGGGAGCCAAATCAGACAATAAAAGTCTTGTTACCTTACGGCGGCAAATCAAAAGTAGGGGCTGAGATTGAAAAGAACACAATTCTCTTTGGGCGGGTCACTTATTCGGGCAAAGGTGAGAAAGTTTATTTGAGTCTCAATAAGGCATTAGCACCTAATGGACATGAGTTTGAAATCGAAGCTCAAGCTTTGAATCCAAAAGATTACTCTCCTGGGCTTTCAGGGAAGGTTAACAGTAATTCTGATTTGCGGGTCCTATCTGCGGTTGGGTTAGCCGTCGTTTCGGGGGCAGCTGAAATTATGACTGAGCGAGAAATGGTTAACGGTATGTCGGCTCCAAAAATAGAGCTAAAAAATGCAGTTTACCAAGGGCTTTCAAAATCTTCGGAGGCCGAAGCAAACCGCGAGGCTTCGAAACTAATGGAGTCTGAAGATTACATTACCATCCCTGCGGGAAGTGATGTGATCATCGCTTTAACAAAAAGTTACACTGAAAAATAGGATATAGAAAAATGAAAAAGATAAACGAGAGAAGATTTTAATTTGACTAATAATATTAAAAACGGCGGGGCAATGGAGAATATCTTCATTGCCTTTTTGAAGTTCTGCCAGCTCTTTATGACAACCTCAATGAGGGGGCTTGGAATTTTAGTGCGAAAACATCGAGACTGGGCACTAATAGTCGCGATATGCTTGGGAGCCAATTCGACTCTTATGGTGTTTGCAAACAATCTTCACTTACGAGTTTTATACCGACTGTCACCCCATATTTTCAATGAAAGCTTTCTTTCAGGAATGCTTGAGTACGGAAAACTCTTTCATATTTCACTGCTCTTTATTCCACCGATGCTGTTCATTGGTTTCGTTTTAGGAGTAAGAGCCATGATACAGTGTTGGCGTCCCAATCAAGACTTAAAACACATTGGGTTAAAGACTGCTACGGGTGAAACTCCACGAATTATCAGCGTTGAGCATTTAAAAGACACTCGGGTGAAATACGTTCTCTCAAGTAAAGGTATCGGTCTTGATCAATATGACGCAAAAAAAGGATCTCTTGAAACGGCTTGGGGAATGATTATTGAGTCAATTAAACCATGCGAA
>JAYUEN010000328.1:0-4326 GCA_043739185.1 Bdellovibrionales bacterium | reverse complement strand
ACCAGCCACTACAATCTGTTCTAAATCCCGATGGCTCGGTAGACGTCGGTAAAATCTATAATATGATCGCCGCTGTGATTAATACGGATGGATTTAATTGGATTAACTATATTGCGGGTACATTTGCACTCGAGACCAATTACCCTAACTTTCAAAGCCTGATTAATTTGCGTGGTACTCCGGCTTTTACTTTGCCAATTTTTTCAGAAATTCGTTATCTAAGTGATGTTATAATACCTGCATCAAGACTGGTCTGGAATGCAGACTCTATAGTTATCAACTACAATAAAATTCGATCATTTTTATCTTCGCATAGGCAATTTAAGTATTATTTGTATTCAGGTTCACTGGACCCGATTTCACCAGTGGAGTCCTATAGCTATGAGCTGGCCGAACTTGGCGGATTAGTGCGATATATGAACTTCCCTTTTGCGGGTCATGATGCTTTTTTTACGGAACCAATAGTGCGGCAAAACCTCATGCGATTTTAGATTCAATCTTAGATTCAACCTTAGATTCAACCTTAGATTCAATCTATGTAGGTCTAAATTGAGATGTCTGACAATTTCAGTGCATCTTGATTTAGAGACTTAAAACTGGGCCCTTTAATTGGTGATAGAATAAATCCTGTCATTCAGAGTCCGGTAGACCGAAAAATGCTCAACTGATACGGCCTCTGAGTCTGAGGCTGACAACTGAGCTCGTTATCACCGCTTCCCGTAGACTCAATAACTCATCACCAATTTAAGGGGCCAGTTTTTAGAGACTTCAATTTGGCTTGGTAAATTTCTAAGCCAATGTAAAAATAGCTTTCACTTGGTCGATAGCGACAGCAATGGAAACTTTATTCACTAGATCTATAAATAAATAGAATAAACTGTAAAAAATGCCATTTAAGAGCTGTCATTCAGTTTATTAATGCGATTGATCAAAATCCTTAGACAAAACGACCCCAACTAGATTACAAGTGCCGAGAAATGAGCCTTGCATTCAGAAGCTCAAACAAACTTATGCGGATAAAAAAGGAGAAAAATTTATGGGAAAAGCATCGTTTAATATTGCGACTCTGGTGTCGGCTATGGCCATATTGCCACATTACAGTCACGCCTTGGAGACCTCATCAAACGGGTCAAACGGCTTAAATGCTCAGTTTTCTGCGGGCTCATTCGCTATTTCGAATGCTAAGTCTATTCAGGCTCAGGTTGCCAATGATGCCTTGCAATTTCTTAGCGGCGAAGAAATGTCGGATTTATTGAAGTCAGTTGTATCAGAGTTACGCAGCAATAACTCAAATCTAGGTACGCTTACCGATACTCAGCTTGCTCAATCGCTCGTCAAAGAGCAATTAGATAAGGTAGAAGATCATAAGTAATATGAAAACAAGGGCATTGATTCTCGTCTTTTTTATTTTTCTGGTTCGAGAGGCTAGGGGAGAAGTTCGGATCTCTAGTTACTTCACCGAACAACAAAAAGAAGAGACCCTCATTGCCTTGCAATCAATAAATCAAAAGCTGCCCACTCAGCTGTTTAAGATTGTACAGGCTCTTGATCTTGAGATTGTACCCTTGCAAAATGGTCTTTCTAAATTTTTGGGGGGCTCTCATATTGTTGGCTTTAATAAGGGTAAAAATCTCTACCTTAGCGACAATGTTTTTTCTGACTCCTATTTTGAGAGCATCAAAGAGAAAACTCGTCATAAATCGCGCCAGGTGTTTTTAGAGGCCACCTTAGTGCACGAGCTTTCGCATGCGTTGGACGTAAATTCTTTATCTAAAGATGACCAAAACGATTTAGGTCAGAATTGTCCAAGTATTGAAAGTCATGACAGTTCAAGATGTCAAGACTTGCGGGCAAAAAAAGGCGTGTTTTCATATAACGATAAATTTTTATTTATGACTGGCTGGCGAAGTCAGTCTGGCAGACTTGAGCTAATTAACACTCGCAAGTCAGGAAGTCCTGACGTTTACGAATTTTCGAGTCCTAAAGAAGCTTTTGCCGTTCATATGGAATATTTTGTTTTAGATTCGGATTATTCATGTAAAAAGCCTGGGGTATACTCGGTCCTTTTGGATTTTTTTGGTGAGCCGCCTTTTTCAAACGCGTGTGCAGGTTCTATAGGATTCTTAATTTTAAATCAGAAAAATAAGGCAAATGAATGGGTCGGAGTGCCACTTTCTAGGGTTCAAGCTGTTAGTTATTTGTTGGCAAGCCCAGGTGAGAGTGCGATGTCTAAATGGGGACACGCAATGATCTATTTGACAGTGTGTCCTCCAGATAAAAATCCTAGTAAAGACAATTGTGACACAGATATTAGTTCGCATTTGGTCATTTCCCCAGCGGCCTTAACTTATAAGGGAATTTCGTCATTGGCGGGTTTAAATGGATCCTATGACTTTAAGTTTTTTGTAACACCTGCCTTGGAAGTGATCCGCGACTACAATTTAAATGAAATGCGTGATCTTGAAATATATAAGCTTGAGAGGCTCAATACCGGCGCACTAAAGAGTGTTCTCATCGATTTTGTTTATAACTTTACTGAAAAATATTATTTTGTGAGTAACAACTGTGCTCATGGCGTATTAAGTGTCCTAGGGGCTGCAGGCTTAAGTAACATTTCTGGTAAAAATCTCACGCCCATTTCTCTGAAAGATTCTTTGATTCAACAGAAAGTAATTTCAGATAAGCCGACCAAAGTTTTTAAAAAAGATTTGGTTAGGTTGGCGGCTAGGGATAAAATTTTAAAGGCAGCCGCTTTGTCTTGGGCACAGTTCATTGGTTTGCCTATCGACAAAAGAAAAGAGATTTATAGTGACCTGGTTCAGGCGTCCAGAGCTAAGTTAAATGACGTCGCGGTCTTGGAGTATTTGATAATTGTTGCTCGAGAAGAGATGATAATTTCAGGAACACAAGAATATATAAGCTCGGAGTTAAGAGCTTCAGACACAGAGCTCAAGGAGATGGTTCAGGTCGGTTCGGGTGTATCAGAAGCAATTGAAAATTTTGATGATTACGGGGTCCCTTCACTCGAATTTGCAGTGAGTGCCCTTAATTTCAGAGGAATTAAAATGAAGTTGTCAGGTGAAGCTAAAGATTTGATTGATTCTTTTAAGAAAAAGAATAAAAATTTGTTTAGCGAGCAAGAAGAAAGTTTGAAGTATTACAAACTTCTTTTGAAGCAAATAATTGAAAAGTCTGTTTGAGAAATAGAAGTGTCATTAAAGGATTTGCCGCTGTTTTTGGTTTGTCTCATCTTTAAATTGAAGATTAACAAAAACTTATTTAGCTTGCCATTTGTCTCATTACTTTACTTGGCGTTTTCGTCGCACTTAGCTGAGCCACCCCTATTTTTGCAGCACAGGATTAAGGCCTTCTTTACATTTGCTAGGCAACTTGTAAAAGCAGCTTCATCGTCGCCGGCGGAGTCATTGCATTCACTTGCTGAATGTGAGTATTCGGTGAAACAAGAATCGTCGGCTTTTTCTGTTTTGGATTGGGGCTTTTTCGCGGTCTTTTCTGTTACGGGTGAACCAGCAAAGCTTGTGGTCGTAAAAATAAAAATTACAGATACCAAAATACGAAAAACCATTTTAAAACCTCTTTTTATATTTTTTTAACTCGCGATAAGCTTGAACTCTCTCATATACAATATTTCCAGGTTTCGAAAAAATAGAATCCTCAAAATCGAACATTGTTTCAACAATAGTTGCTCGATCCAAAGAAAAGGTCAAATAAGCAAGCGTATATTTTTTGGTTCGCAGGACCTTAAGTTTAAGCTGTGAATGCTCGCTAGGTTATTAGCGTCTCGGCTCACAATCAAATTTTGATCATCAAGATTCTTACTTGTAATTTCAATTTTGTCTTCTCACGGCAGCTATACGGATGTTGCTGACAGAGGTATGACCAGACTTCACAATAAATCCACTGCCCTTATATATCGAGGCAAACAGGTGAATAAAATAAATTTATCTTGTGCTCGTGAATTGCTAGAGTTTATCTGGAGGTCTTTAAATTTAGTAAGTTAAATAAGAATGTCTGAAGCCTAAGGCCCCTTCACTTTTGAATTGGCTTGACACCGGCAACCACCATGATCGGCTACACAAAGCGTTTAGATTGTTCAAAGTGGTATTCAGGTCCGTGGCCTAGACTTTTGTACGTGCGTGGTCCTCTTTTAATATCTAAAACCCGACAAAATCAGCTTCAAAATACCGGCAAGGCAAATGGCTGCCTCAACTAAACCTTATGTTAGATCAGACGTTATTGGGAGAGCTGGATCAATGTTTTCGGGTGACGGTTTGGATGAACGTGAGGCTGTATCAAAAAACGCTG
>JAYUEN010000327.1:0-4330 GCA_043739185.1 Bdellovibrionales bacterium | reverse complement strand
TTAAAAAGTTGGTGCCCGGGACTGGACTTGAACCAGCACGCCCTTTCGAGCGCTAGCACCTCAAGCTAGTGCGTCTACCAATTTCGCCACCCGGGCACATTTTTTAAAAACCACTATATTCTAACTGGGTCGGTATATGCATCTACCAGAGGTCTCTCGACTCGTCTACCAACCTAAAATTTCTAATCTCCTAAGCCCTCAAATTCAACCCACAAGTTCAGCCTGCGCAGTTGCCACGTCTCGCTTCACACAAAGCCCTCTAACATACGCGTCTACCAATTCTACCACCCGCGCTTCTTACCAGAAATTCAACTGCAATGAGCTTAAGGGATATGACCCATCAAACTAAACTGAAGCATTAAATTATGTCAAGATTATCGGTAATTTTGCGCGCAGTCTGCGCACCAAATAGGCGACAAAACACTATAAGCTTACTCCGCTATTCATTAGGCGAAATTTTAGTCCGACTGAACTAAGCTGATCATAGATGATTCCAGGCTGAGTCGCCCCTGGCCAGTAGGTGCACGCCCCATTAAAGCTCCCCACATCCCCATTTACTTTGAGAATCGTGGTCGGAACTCCGACAGATCTCTGCAGCGAAGCTGTGTCAATATTGGTGAACTTAAACGCGACACAGCCATTGTAAAAACCATCAAATGGGGCGGTCGAAACAGGCGTCGCAAGTAAATATACTCCGCTGCTTGTACTGACTAAATTGCCACCCGAAAAACCTTCGTTGAAGCCAAAGCTCAAGGCATCGGCATTATTCAGCGCCACCCCTAAGTAAGTCCAACTCGCTGCCAATACTGGGTTACACGGATTCGCACATTTAAGTATAATCATGCGCTGATCTGTCGGAGCCGCCCCACAAAGTAGATTCAAATAAAGTCCGCTTGAAGTCGCAAGTAAACTAGGCTCAGTGAAAACCGCGCAATTATTTAAATGAGAATCAAGTGCAGTCGAAAGTGCTATCGCCGGCGCTCCCCCTAGTGGTGATCCTGAACCTCCACCGGCGGTATTATTACCGACATCATAAATCGAACCTGAAAATAATTTAATTTCAGCTGCAGATGCAAGCTGTGCAGGCGATGCCGCCATTTTTAGGGCTATCCAACCATGTTCGAAATGACGACCATTATTGATATTCAAATAGTGATGCCAAATGAGCTTCCATCTTTGATTTAAAGGAGCCGCAGCATCAAACACCAAACTCGAAACTTCACTCTGCCAGGTCCCCGCATTTGATGGTGCCGGCAATGCCAAATTCACGTCACTAGTTGAATTGACAATACCGCCACTGTCCTTCCAGCTGAGGCCCTGGTCATTCGAATAGGCGAGGCCCGTTGAAACCACATCAAAGTTTTGAGTTGGCCACATCACTGAAGGATTCACCGCAGAGTAACTCATCCAAATTGTACTAGAGGCAGGATCTTGCGCGAGTGAAGCATCAAAAATTCCGTGGCTAGCTGAGATGCCAGATAATTGCATTTGATTTGGATATTTACTTCCGCTACTGCTTACCGCAGGCGTTGTCGAATCACTCGAATTCGAACTACAATTCTGAAAACAACAGCCCACAATTACAACTGCCGCCCCTATTAACAATCTACTGTATAATTTTGAGATTTCAAATTTCACGAAGATCCCCCAGCAAGTAGAACTTCATTTAATCATAGGCCAGACTTAAAGAATTGCAAATCATTAAAGGCGCCGGCCATTAAAATGGAGATTCATAAATCTCACTACGATACGATTTGGGCTGGCATCTATTTTTCTTCGCAGCTGGCATTGGCACCCACACTAAAACCCTTGGCGTGGCATAGGCGCTCATAATTCACATGCAAATTGAACCAAGCTTCAATTGCTAATAGTTCTGCATCTGAGAGCCGCGTTTGATCAATTAGCAAATCATTGACGCTGACTCGACCCTGCTTAAAACGCGAAAAATTATCCTCGTACAACTTTCGACTAACAGCCAAATTTCTCTCTCTTCTCAATGTCGAATCTAGAGAATTCAACCACCTTTTTTTAGACGTCTCAAATTGCGGAGCGAGTTCTCTTACCACCAAACTTCGCAGCGAACTTGCCTGCGCCGAAAGACTTTCGGCTTGTTTGTAGTTACTATAAGAATTGAATTGCTCAAAAAGCGGTAAACTCAGCGCAAGGCTGCCAGCATAAGTATTTGCGGATCCGAGCGGTGTAGTATTTGTTAAATCTGCGCTCCCATAAGAAAAGCTCAAATCAATTGAAGGCAATAATTTTCTTTGCTGGGCCCTGGCATAATTTTGAGCGGCCGCTTCACTCAATTGAGCACTCACATAAAGCGGATGATTTTCGATTTTAAATTCTTCAGCGAATCGAGCACCAATTGATTTTAATTTCTCTGTCCACGGCCAGACTTTAGAAGCCCACTCCGCTCCCAATTGACTCGCAACTTTTGATTTCGCATCTTCGAGTTCATTAAAAGCATCGGCTTCGCGAGCCTTTGCATTTTCAAAGTCGATTCTAATCTTATCTACTTCTTGTTGGGCCAGAAGTCCTTTATGGTAGCGCTCCTCAGCTATACGCACCAGTTCAGAGCGGCTATTTGAGATTCCCAAAAACACATCATAAGCAGATTGTAGGCGAATGAGCGTAAACAGTGAGAAGAGGGCATCTTCTTCGGCGCCCATCTTCTCAGTGCGAAGTTTCTCAGCTTGGCTATTTGAATTGAGTTTTGAACTCTTTAGTTCTAAAGCATCCGCACCAAATCTGAACAGATTCATCGAAGCCAATAAGTTAAGTGGGCGCAGTTCGACTCTAGGATCACCAGCCTGCATCTCTTTGAATACCAAGCTGAGTTGCGGAGTAAACTGACCAAGCGGTTTCAAACTTTGAGCCTTGGCAATATCAATTTGATTTTTTTGAGTGTCCACTCGCAAACTAAGATCTAAAATTTTGCGATAAGCCTCTTGAAAACCCAATGGAGTCAAGTTCTCTGCCGCCCAAAGTTTCGATCCGATTAGATTCAATGCCAAAAAAAATGCGAAAAAAAACACTTTTTTCATAATGGCAAATGGGTTTCTGATTCATGAGGAATATAAATCTTAGGATTTAGATTTGCTCTTTGTATAGGAGGAGAATCGCCATCTTTACGCTTGGCTTTCCATTCAAGATAACTCACCTGCAAAGCTGGCACGATGAACAGAGTCATCGCCAATGAAAAACCAAGACCACCCACCACCGCAATACCGAGAGGCTGTAAAATTTTACCGCCTTCACCTATGCCCAAGGCAAGTGGCAGCATTCCGAGAGCGGTGGTCAGTGATGTCATGAGAATAGGCCTGAGACGCCGTTTGCCAACACTCGGGGCGGCCAATTTGGGAGCCACGCCCTTTTTGACTTCTTGATTTAAAAAATCGACGAGGATAATTGAGTTCGCCACAGAAATCCCATTGAGTAAAATAACACCCAGCAAAGAATTAAGCGAAAGTGTTGAGTGAAAAACAAAAAGCGAAATCAAAACACCGATAAAACCAAGTGGAATCGCCACCAAAACCAAGAGTGAATTGACCACATCGCCAAATTGAAAAACCATGGTAATGAAAATTAAAAGGATCGAAAGGCTGGTGGCAATACCCAATTGCTTCAATGCCAAATTCAGTTCTTTTTGTGCGTCCTCGACGATAAATTGTGGACGCTCATTTTCAGCTAAATTCGAATGAGTTTGCCACCAATTCTGCAAGAGCTCAGTTGAGCGCTTGACACTTTCGGGAGCTTTCTTTTCATCACCCTTCATTTGCTTGGCAGAAATATAATAGACCTGATGACCGTCCTCGCGAAATAAAATTGGCGGCGCCAATTCACGCTTTACTTCGGCAATTGCAGTTAGCGGAACTATTCGATTGCCAATATTGATTGGCAAAGAGGCCACGGCTTCGACAGAATCAAAATAATTTTCAGGAAAGCGCATATAGATATTGTAGTTGTTACCAAGCATCTCCATCTCCCAAATTCTCATGCCTGAGGTGGCAATGCGGAGTAGATCGGCCAAACTTGATTTCGAAAACTTCATAAAACTTGAAGACAAAAGAGCCATTTGGTCAGGCCGAACGCGAGCCACTATATTCTCACGTGCACCAGCAGCGGGTTCATTATTGACGTTTGGCCAAATTTTCTTCTCTTGTAACTCATCTGAAATATCTCTTGCCAACATACGCATATTTTCAGCGTCTTCACCGCGAATCGATACTTTTAAATCTGGCGGATTGGGAATGGGGAGTTCCGCAGGATTCCAGGAGCTGACCCAAAATTGATTGAAGGGAGTATTGGGGAAAGCTTCTTCAAATTT
>JAYUEN010000326.1:0-1373 GCA_043739185.1 Bdellovibrionales bacterium | reverse complement strand
AGCTGCTTACTTTGGTCAGCAATAAGGCGTGAGCGAATGCCTTGAGCGCAGCCGACTTCAAGTACCCTTCCCTGGGTGGTAAGCCCATGTCTGATGAGTAGATCAGCAAAACCTTCAATGCGAAGATGAGAGCGCTCCGGTAAGAATATGGCCTCTCGATCTCGACTCTCAAGCTTTTCAAATTGGTAAGAACCTTTTTGGGTCATAAACTCCTCACGATTCGCAGTTCAGGAAATTCTGAGGCGAATTTATAATTTACTAATGTCGATCTTGCGGTTGTCTGACAGTACTCAAGTGCTTGTTTGCCGTGAGTCTTTAAATTGAGTGCTGCCACAATTACAGGGCGTAGCGAGCGATAACTCGACTGCTGCCAGCCTAAATCATTTTGATAAAATTGATAGCCCATTTCACGTAAGGTATTTTCGCGAGGTGAACCTGAAACAAAGGTTCCGATAACAAATTGAATATTATGGGCGAATGCGAGTTGCAAAAACCAATAACGTAAAACCAAATTAAGGCCTGCATTTCTATAGCTACTCAAAGTTGCGGCGCGACTCAATAAGAGTACGGGTAAATCTATTTTTTCAGAAAAGCTCCACGGGCATTCGAGTTTATGTTCAAGCAGTAAAAGATCTGAAATAACTTCGCCCCTCATTGTTGAAATGATTTCATTTTTAGATTTGGCGGCCATAATATAACTATCATTGTCTGAGCTTTTCCATTTCAAACTATTAAGATCTAATTCAAAGCCACTCGCCTTCGCATACTCACTCATTCGTAGATTTTCAATTTCAATTTGGGAGCTTTTGTCTACAAAAATAATTTCATTCATAAATTCACCTTTACGAGTGCGAGGCGGTCGATTACATTTTTAGTTTTCTGAAGCATTTCGCGCGCTGGATTTGTAATAACGCGATCTGAAAGCCTGCCAAGACAACTGAGATTTGCAAATCCCGGTCCCTGCATTAGGCCAGCAAGCATTGGGAGGTGAAGTGCTGCCTTCATACCCCTCACCGACAGGTCCTCTTGAATCTGTTCTGCAATTTTGAGTTGATTTAATGGAGAGCCAAGGGCTTCTTCAAGAGCCGCAATTGCGTTTGGGGTAAAAAGATTTCTTAAGGTCGCAACTTGATCAAATCCTGTCGCATAAATCACTTGGTCGTATTGGCGCGAAAAAACTTTACCTCGATAGGTCAATTGCAGCTGAAGATTGAGTTTTTGTTTTTCAATTGAAAGAACCCGGCCGGCAATTATTTGATGACGAATTTGATCGTTTAATATTCCCATCGCGTGAGTCGAGAAAACTCCCAAATCCGTGCGTTCAATAAATTGAACACGGTCTGAGATATCTAGTTCCGTCCAGGCATTTCTTT
>JAYUEN010000325.1:0-1374 GCA_043739185.1 Bdellovibrionales bacterium | reverse complement strand
CTTGTGGAGATTGCAAATTAACGTCGCTACTCACGACATTTTTTGAAAGCTGATAAATTTTTCGGCTTACAAGTACTTTGCTTAATTTAGCACTTCCGGTGACAACAAAAATTTTGCCACTCATGTCGAAGAGAGTTTCGCCTTGTGGAATAATTTCGACTCCATGAAAATTAAATTTTTCTTCATTTTTTTCGGAGCATAAAAAACGCGCGGCTCGGGTGGTTATCATCCAGGCTTTTTCAGCCTGGGGACCAGAAAGACCACCTTCTCCGTAAACCACAACCACACAGTTTTGTTTGGTTACAAATTTGAGGATGGCACCATTTTCAACTTTCACTCTGGTATCTTCGTAAATTGGAGTGCCGTACTTGACTGATTCCTTTTCTCCACCCAGGCTAACAACCGAGCTTGAGCCCTCTGAGAATTGTACAAATCCTTCAAATGAAATTAATTTTTTTTTGGGAGTTTCTGCAGCAGCTGCAAAAGCCAAATTGGTAGTAAAAGCAAAACAAAAAAGAGTGAAGAATTTCATTTAATTAGGCTAGCAAAGACCTGAGAATTGGCAAGATCCATTCTTGAATTAGCAGTGGGAAACTAGTCTAGCCATTGGGCTACTTAGGGGCCTGTCATTTTGCCGCCTAAGCAGCTAAAGGATCATTGCGGCCCGAACGAGCTTGAGAGCTTTGCACGCTTTTTTCCGCAGGCCTTGATTCAGGTTTGCGTGCGTTTCGGCGCTCGAACTTTGGGCTGTTAAGCAAAGATTTAATAGCAATTGCAAGATTATCGCAGGCTTCATTTTCTCGAAGGACGCCGCGCTCAAAAAGCTTCTTTTTCAATTTTGCAGAAGTGCCACAAATTCGCAATTCATGCCCGAGCCCCCTGATCGACTGCTGAATTTTCGCGTATGAAAAAATCATATTCGAATCAACCTCTACTAGCTCAGTGGTGTCTAAGATTACAAATTTGACTTCATCAAGCTCGGATATTCTGGCTGCGAGATTTTGAATCTCAATAAGATGTGCGATCGAAAATGTCCCGACGAGGCTTACGATCAATAGAGGTTGATTGTCAGATAACTTGATCTGAAAGGAATTTGACTTCATTGTAATTCTCCCCGAATACGTCCTAGACCTATAGGTTCTTACAAAAGGCTAGGGCTTAAAAATAATAAATTTCTTTGTCCACCATGAGAAAAACCAAGGGTTAAGCCGTATAGCTTCGAAATGATTGGGGAGCCCAGAAAATATGAGTATATTTAGTTCTCAAACTGAGTCTTATTTAATGTAAAGAGGTCTTGAATAAATATGAGTTTGAGGCATTCATTTTGAGAATTTTAGTTTGGTTAAGTGCGACCTAAGTTTAATTTCGGTTCAA
>JAYUEN010000324.1:0-4366 GCA_043739185.1 Bdellovibrionales bacterium | reverse complement strand
CCATGTCGAGTGTGAAGGCGTTTGGATCTTCTTTTGGTAAACGAATAGTCTGTTTTGCAGCAAGCGCGTTGGTCATGCTCAAAGTTAAAAGTGTCGCGACTAGAAATCTTGATTTCTGAGTGTATATTCTCATCTCGGGCTCCATTGGTTTTTCTGTTCGTCTGCCACTTTTGCAAGGCTTGTACCGAGGCAAATTCATGTTGACTCAATAATCGTGGATTTGTTCGCGCCTGTAAGGTACTAAAATTATTAAGAATATAGTATTAATTAAATTGATCTCAAAATCTCACTCAGCTTGAATTTGTCAGAGATAAAGTAAATCTTTCAAAATAAAGCGAAGTCGCCAGTTCCTTTATGACACTGATTTTGCGCGTTTTTTTAATCTTCGAAGAAAAACTTTTAAACTATTTCTTTATCGTCTTAAGTCGAAGTGTCGCTTTCTGAAAATTTATCAAAGCCTAAGAGCATTTCAATTTGGTTCGAAAGCGGAATGCTAAGATGAGCCTGAATAAATTAGATACCTTGCGAGCATATTCTTAAATCATTTTTGTAGAATTCTTTTGGCGATTGCGATCTTGAGTCTCTGAATTGGGTTGCGGTTTCCCCACCAAAAATGAGAATGATAAACTCGGTTATAGTAGGCATCGTATAGAATGGAATGCGGAGCTGAATAAACCCTTCCTCGATTGAGTAAAATTTTTAAAATTTCTGTGCCAGCAACCCCGGCGCATAGTTCGCAACCCATTGGCGTCGAGGGTCCTCTTCGCTCCTTTAAGTTGATGGCACTCTTTTGAACGATGTATTTTCTCTGAGGAGCTTTTGGCGAGAGGCCGATTAAGAACTTAACTGCTAGATCGAACTCTGAGTCCGTTTCTTTCCATTGAAAGTAATCGGTAAAACTCATTTGTCCCGGTATAAAGTTGATGAGCGCGGCTCCCATACCGATTGGACCTACAGTAATTGCTGGTATCTTCTTTTGATGACAATGTTCAAAGACCATCTTTCGCACTTTAAATGCAAAAAAATCGAGTCCATCAAGATAGACATCAACGCCTGAGAAAAAATCTTCCAAATTTGTAGAATCGACGCCGTTTGAAAAAGTGGTAATTTTAAGGTCTGGATTGATCGCTCGGGCCATTTCTTCGATGACTTTTGTCTTCTCCTGTCCAATTGTGTTCATGTTTGCGCCGGCTTGGCGATTAAAATTCTCGATCGCAAAACTATCCATATCCGCAATATGAAGAGCGCCGATGCCCAATCGGACAAGCATCAGCACGTGACTTCCTCCAACGCCACCTAATCCCGCAACCGCAACCGTTTTATTTTTCAAGATTTCAAGTTCAGTGTCCGTGACAAGACCAACGGATCTTGAAAAGGCAATTTCTCGTTTAAATTTTTGGCTCACTCGATCTCCTTATCGTTAAGAGGCGATGCCTGGGTTTGTTTTCTCGCTAAAGTCTCGATCAACATTTGAAATAAATCTTCTCCATTGGATAGGCGGATTGATTATTTTAAACCCATATCGACTTTGTCCAGACTTCCACAGTGCAACTATATCTAAGCGCAAAGTTGAGCCGTTTAAAATGACATAACAATTCAATTTTTCAAGATGACGAAAATTTCGTGAAGCGAAACCCGACAATCCGTTTTCTGAACCGCATTGAATATCGATTGGAATCAGTTCTCGATTAGGGAGTAGAATTTCACCTGAGCATGAGATCTCGTGTCTTCTGCGAGTGCGTTGCGGCCACGCCTTTTCTGAGCTCTTGTTACGGGGAATGATAAGATGATAATCCTTGAGAGAATAAACCTCGTTTAACACGGCTAATTCAAAGGGGCTCATTTCGCTCATCGTCTTAGTTTGCTCATTAAAGAAATAATTGAGGAGTTCGGGCTTCATAACTGGATCTGAAATCTTTTTGATTTGCCTTTGTGGGAATTCGAGGTTTGGAAGCTTGTGATTCACGACATAATCAAAAAGATTGCGGTGTGGTGGTTGATTTCCGTATGTCTCTTTGTAATCAATATGGGCTTGGGAAAGATCTAGTATGGCGCCGTCTGCTGGTGCTCCGTTTACAAATGAGTAATTTGAAACAGTTCTCTTTTTAAGGCGTTTAAAGAGCAAAATTGCTTCGTAAAACACGATCCAAGAAGGATTGACGGCAATAACAAAATGGCTTGCGCCAAAGCATTTCATAGAATATTGAAAGAGAAATTTGATAAGTGGCATGAGAATCTCGCCTTGGCGGCCCGAAAAGTCTTGGTGTACTGCCAGTGAAGACACTTCTACAATACGTGCTCCTTTTTCGCGGTATGAAGATAAATCAAAGATAGAGTCAACTGGTAACCCAAAAGCAGAGCTTCGAATGAGAGAAACTGTTCCCACGACCTTTCCGTTTATAGTCGCAATGAGCGTGCTCGTGCTTGGAAGAGAGCGAAATTTGGTTACTCTCATTCCTGATGAGTGTGGAGTCATAAAACCTGAGCGAACATAGGCGTCATGTAAAAGTGTAAATGCCTGTGCCAACTCATCTTTTGTTTCAGCAAGCTTAAATTTCAAATTATGAGATGGATTCCAATCGAGCTTAATGAAACGTCGTAGAAGTTTGTGTTGTATTACTTTAGGCACAAAAGTCATAATGAGATTTCTAATGTGTTTACGCAAAGTTTTAGATTTCATATCAATTTCCTTTCAATTCATAAGAAAACTTAGGTTTTCTTATTAAATAATTACAACTATTGCCATGAACTTTTAGCTCAATACTCTCGAATCCGATTTGTTCTAGAATTTCTGTTACGTTTTCTTTTGTATAAGGAGTATTAAGAATTCCCTTTTTTATTCCCCAAGCATTTATTCTGTTTGCAACACTTCCTAAAATATTATTTTTGTTTGGGAAAAGAAGTACATTGAAAGCCAGCGTTCCACCAGGCTTTAAAACTCGCTTCATTTCAAAAAGAGCCGATGTTACATTGGGAAAACAATGAAAAGAGTTGGCGATATTAACCGAATCAAATGAATTGTTTGCCAAATTTAGCCGGCCGATGTCTTCACGCAAAAGTTTAATATTCGCATTTTTTGAGAATCTTGCTTTGGCGCCGTCGAGCATTTTTTCTGCATAGTCGAACGCGACAATTGAAACTTTAGGTTTTCGGGTCATATTACGCCACTTTAAAATAAGTCCAAGCATCGTGCCCGTACCCACTGCAGCTTCGAGATGATTTTGTTTCATGTTGTCGCTGAAAAATCGAATTTGTTGGATGAGATTTGTCTGATATGCAAAGGTTAAAATGAAGGATCCCCTTATGTCATACCACCAAGCAGGTGATGCATATGCTTGGTCAATCTTTTGAAGATCTAAATTTGAGTTAAGCTCCATATTTTTTCTCCTGTTTTACACTTCCAGAATAGAGCAGATGTCGAGCTTAAAATACGGACATGACGTGGCCGAAAAAATGAAAAACATATGCAGTTTTAAGCTGATAAGTTTTTTCTGGAGCTTTGTCTTGTTTCGACCGATGAGATCTATGAAATCAATAAAATTTTTGTTTCAAAATGAGATGGGTGTTTTTGATTGGAATTACTCATAGCGGAGCTCGACAGCCTTATTAAGCAAGGCAAAGCGGTCGAAGCAAAAAAGAAATTTTTGAACATTCAATTGCAAGATGTTCCGCGTGCAATGGGCATTCCGCTCGCTCAAATTGCGAGACGACTTAATCTTCCAAACCAAATCTTAAAGATTTTATCGCCTTATGTGCGACCTAAAGTGTTGGGTTTAGTTAAAGCCAACACTCAGGAAAAAGCACTTTATGCCGTAGCCTTGACCCGCCTAGGAGCTTATCAAGAAGCAAAGAAGATGTTATCAGGTCTTGATGCCAATGAGTTTAGTCAGGTCTATTTGTTTCAGGCGCATATTTGTATTTTTAATTGGGACTATGTCTCGGCCGTTCCGCTTTTAAAGAACTACATTAAAACTTTATCGGATCCTTATCAGGTAACGGTGGCTAAACTTAATTTGGCTGCCGCTTATTTTTATAGTGCTGAGTACAAAAGTTTCATTTTAGTTGTAAAGGCGCTCATTTCGGAGTCAGAGAAAAACAAATATACTCTTATATTAGGAAATTCACTTGAACTACTATCGCAATATTACATTTTGATGAAGTCTTATCGTCAAGCCTCGCTGACCCTTGATCGAGCGGAAGGTGCTCTTAAAGATTCTCCTTCGCACTATAGCTTATTTGTTAAGAAGTGGCGCGTTCTACTTAATTTGTTATCCGAAAACTCGAGCGATTTAACTTTCCTTGAAAACTTGAAAAGCGAAGCTTTGATTTATCAAGATTGGGAAACCATTCGAGAATGCGATTTTTA
>JAYUEN010000323.1:0-1385 GCA_043739185.1 Bdellovibrionales bacterium | reverse complement strand
TTGTGCAAATTGACTTTAACGTGATCATTTGGGGAGAGAGCAAAGAGGAGCTCGAAGGAAAGACCGATGAGGTGCTACGAGCATTTCGAGGACTTAATCAAGCTGAAGGCCTTCATGAAACTTATGCCGGAATTGATGCGTTCTTGGGCGCAGTACCCGGAGTGTGCAATGGGTTTCGCCATAAAAAAGTGAAGTCTTCAAATGCGGCGGATCTCATTCCGCTCTATTCATGTTGGCGCGGAAATAACCGCCCCGTTGTTTTGCTCCCCAACCGCGAGAACGCACTTTTTTCGATCGATCCATTTGCAAAAGAATTACCCAATTGGAATGGTCTAGTTTTTGGCGGAAGCGGTGCCGGAAAAAGTTTCACGATTTCGCAGTTGGTTTTGCAATTTTATGGTCAGACCCCAAGACCAAAAATTATCTGGATTGATAATGGTGCTTCGAGCGAGCGAGTTCTCGATGTCCTTGACGGTGAATTTATTGATCTCCACCTTGAGTCAGGGATTGCACTCAATATGTTTGATTTGAATGTCGGTGAAACCGTTCCTGAGCCATCGAAAATTAAGCTGATCCTCGCAGTTCTTGAGCTCATTTTGAAAGATGAAGAGAAAAAAGGTCTTCCCAAAAGAGAAAAAGCACTTTTAGAAGAGGTGATTTTTGAACTTTACAAAAAAGTGAAAGATCGAACGCCGAGACTCTCTGATTTACGAGAGGCTTTGCAAAAGCATCACGAAATTGAAATGAAAAAATTTGCCCAAGTCTTGTACTCCTGGACCAATGAGACTGCTTACGGTCGAATGCTCGATCGCGAAACAAACGTGAGACTCAATAAAGAGCTCATCACCATTGAGATCAAGGGCCTCGATACTCATAGAGATCTGAAGGATATCTTTTTGCTGCTCTTTACAAGTTTCATTAAACAAGAGGCAGCAAGGGACCTTGAGACTCCGTATTTACTCATTATCGATGAGGCTGCGCGATTATTTTTGACTCCAAGTGGAAAGGATTTTGCGATCGAATGTTATAGAACCTTTCGAAAATACAATGCTGGAATTTACTGTATTTCTCAAAATTACCGGGACTTCTTAAGTGATCAAGAGCTCTCTGATAGTTTAATGCCCAATACTACAAACGTCATTATTTTACGCCAGCGAAAAATTGACTGGGATGATTTCAAGTCAGCCTTTGATTTTAATGACTCTCAAGTTGAAGCCATTAAAAGTCTTGAGATCGTGAAGGGAAAATATTCTGAGTTCTTTTTAATGCAAGATGAAAATCAGGCGATTCTTCGCTTAGTACCTGAGCCACTAAGTTACTGGATTTGTACTTCTGATGGAAATGACAAGTCAAAAATTGCTGAGATGGAAGCACAATACCCGACT
>JAYUEN010000322.1:0-4375 GCA_043739185.1 Bdellovibrionales bacterium | reverse complement strand
AGAGGCTCCAATAAAAAATCACAGGTATTAAGCAATTCTTCAGTCATCCCAAAGCCGGTACCAAATAGTAAAAAGACCCTTTGGTCGCTTTGGTGGAGCTTAATCTTCAAATCCTCAAAACTAAGCCGAGGAATCTTAAGTCCCCTTGCGGATGTCCCAACCAAAAGGGGGACTTCATCTGGCGACCAATCTTTTAATGCCGCCTTAACGTTATCTGCGGTATGCACCATGGTTAAGGCGGTCTTTCTCATAGGATTGAGTTTAGAGCCCTCGCCAGTCCTCCAGTGATCAAGCATTCGCCACACAAACATCTGCTGCTCTTTCATCGGATGAATCACATAATAGCGATCTACTCCATAGACTTTACACACTCGAGCGATGTCATGAATATCGAGATTGGTAATATTGGTCGCCACAATATTCTTAGCGCTATCTAAAATGGGGTGATGAATGAGGCCTACCGCCAATTTCACTTAAGTCCCCGCTCTCAAAATGGCATCGTCTAAAGTCTGTAAAATCCTTTGCTCATCGATTAAACCGCAAACGAATCTTTCTGACTTGGGCATTTTTTCAAAAAAATTTTTCGCCGCTTTAAGGATTTGAAGCTTCAAATCTTTTTTCAAAAACAAATCTTCACGCATTTGAATCGTTGAAATAAGGCTTACAAAACTTCGCCACTCTGCCGTTTTTTTATGGTCACCGCTCAAAAGTACCTCTGGAGTCTCTAGATCACTCCAGTTGCGAGTACGGGTGAAGGATGGTGCTTCGAGCAGACCTTGCGCAAAACTGTCTTGTTCGGCCGATTCCTTATTACCTAAAACGCCAGGCAAATGCCGTGCAATTGCATCGATCAGAACAAGTGCCGCAAGTTCACCGCCCGATAAAATATAATCTCCTATTGAAATTTCTCTCACTTTATTTTTCGCCAAAACCCTTTGATCGACCCCACCATAGCGTCCACAAATGAGGCTCATCGTCTTTCGTTTCGCAAAGTCTCTGGCCATTTGATCATGAAAGACTTCTCCACGAGCAGATAGATATATGAATTCACCGGGCTCTTCTTGCTGCTTTCGAAAGTAATCGATAGCCTGTTCAAGGGGTTCTGCCATCATTATCATGCCGTCGCCGCCGCCATATGGGCGATCATCAATACTTTGATGAACGTCACTTGTAAATTTTCGCGGATTTAGACATTCAATCGAAACTAACTTGCGCTCAATACTTTGAGCTACAACTCCTTCTTTTAGACCAGAAAGAATCATTTCAGGCATGAGGCTAATGACTTGAAACTTCACTTGTCTTGCCCGCAAAGCTCAAGCAATCCTTCAGGGATTTTCATTTTGATTTTCTTTAAAACATAGTCAATTTCATCAATGTAGGCTTCTACAAATGGAATTTCAAAGAAACGCGTACTCGATTCAACCACGAGTAAGTCTTGCTCATTGTTGGTTGAAAAGTTTTGAATCAAGCCAATCAGATTGCCATTGTCAAAAACTTCAAAGCCGAGAATTTCAATTAAATAGGGAGTATCTCCGGCCTTTGAAACCAATAAGCTTTTTGGAATTTCAAAACCAAAGCCCTTTAGTTTCTCTGCTTGAGTTCGGTCCTTAAGTTCATCGGTGGTAACTATCAGACCGTCGCGATGGGGTTTGGCTGAATTTAATTTATAATCTTTAACTTCGCTGACACCGGTCGCACTTAGATTTGATAGACGAAATGATTTAAGCTTTTTATTCCACGTGGCTTCTTTGGCAAATAAGTAAATATAGAGCTCACCTTTTAAGCCGTGAGCATCTTTTACTTTTCCAACCTTTATATATTCCAAGATTTTATAATTTTAGATTATTCGACGATTTCTAGGACACTGCGCTTTTGAAGTTTGGTACTTGCGGCATTTAAAATGGTGCGCATTGACCTGGCCGTGCGGCCCTGCTTACCAATGACTTTTCCCAGATCTTCTTTTGCAACTTTTAGCTCTACAACCATGGTTTGCTCTCCCACGATTTCATTTACTTCTACTTGGTCTGGTGCATCTACAAGAGATTTTGCCATGAACTCAACTAGGTCTTTCAAGCTGGTAGGACTGTAACTCATCAAAGATCTCCTATTAGAAATTATGCTTCTTTTTCAGCCATTTTGATTAAGCTTTTAACTCGTAAAGTGGGCTGAGCACCTTTAGAAATCCAAGTTTTTGCTTTATCAAGATCAATATGTAATTTTTTTTCTGTACCTTTTGGGAGTGGATTATAAGAACCAATAACTTCTAAAAAACGCCCACCAAGCCAAGCTCGTGAATCAGCAACTGTAATACGATATTTTGGACGCTTTTTTGATCCACCACGATTTAAACGTATAACTACCACAAAGATCTCCTTAAACTTTTTTTAACTGGTCACACCAAAATTTTGGGCGACCGGAGGATGTAACTAGAACTCAGCGAATTTGGCAAGCTTAAACATTAAAAACTTGAATCTCAAGCCTTTCGATCCAAATTTATCGGCCTCCAAAGGGCGAAAATCCCCCCGGCATGCCTTTTTTTCCAAACATTTTCATTGCCTGAGACATCATTTTTTTACTGTCTTCAAATTGCTTTATAAATTTATTTACATCTGAAACTTGAGTGCCACTACGTTTAGCAATCCGCAAGCGCCTCGAGCCATTCAATATATTGTGATTATCACGTTCTTTTTGGGTCATTGACGATATAATGGCCTCAATTTTCCTGATTTGATCATCAGGCGGGGCCATGTCCTTCACTTGCTTCATGGCCTGACCCATACCTGGGAGCATTTTGAGTAGACTTTCCATTCCACCCATTTTTCTCATCATTTTCAGCTGGCTTAAGAAATCATTGATCGTAAACTGATTTTTGGCCATTTTCCTGGCTGATTCTTCGGCGCTTTTTATATCAATCACTTCTTGAGCTTTTTCAACAAGAGAAAGGACATCTCCCATGTCCAAAATGCGAGAAGCTAGCCTGTCGGGATAAAATACTTCAAGCGCATCACTTTTCTCACCTATACCCAAAAACTTAATCGGAACCCCGGTAGCTTCACGTATGCTGAGCGCGGCCCCACCCCTAGCGTCGCCATCAATTTTTGTGAGGACCAGACCCGTTAATCCCAATCTTTGATGAAAACCCTGGGCAACATTTACGGATTGTTGGCCAAGCATAGCGTCTGCCACCAGAAGAATCTCTGCTGGCTCCCATATCTTTTTAAGTCTTTCAAGTTCTCCCATCAGTTGGTCATCAATTTGTTGGCGGCCGGCGGTATCAACCAACACCACTTCGACCATATTCTCTTCTGCCCACTTCTTAGCAAGCATGAGTATTTCTTCTGGCTTTTGGGAAATATCACTCGGAAAAACCGGTAAATCATTTTGTTTTGCAAGGGTCTTCAATTGATCAATTGCGGCCGGGCGATACACATCAGCCGGCACCAATCCCGGTCTCTTTTGGTACTTGGTACGAATGAATTTTGCCAATTTCGCAGCACTTGTGGTTTTACCCGAACCTTGCAAACCTACAAAAAAAATGACCGTTGGAGTGCCTCTAAACTTAAGCTCTTCATTGGTTCCGCCAAGAGTGCGAATCAATTCTTCATGAACGACTTTAACAAATTGTTGCCCAGGAGTAATCGATCCTAAGACTTCACTCCCTATCGCTTTTTCTTTTACACGATCAACAAAATCCTTCACCACTTTAAAGTGCACATCCGCCTCAAGCAAACTCAGGCGGATTTCTTTTATTGCCTCTTGGATATTGGCTTCAGAAATTCTTGCCTGGCCCTTTAGTTTTTTAAAACTGCTTAAGATTTTATCGCTCAATTGATCAAACACGCTTGCCCTCTTTCAACTTCAGCCTCAGGTTTTACATGCCTGAGATATAAGATATGACAGATACTTGGACTAGACCCAGGCTTAGAATTGTCATTTTTAGCATGAAAAACTTTCTCTGTAAAAGCATAAGTAAAAGGGGCATTTGGGTCTCAAATTGTCTAGGATTAAGATGACAGTAAATCAATGAGCTCTAGCTTTGTGGTTCCAATTTTGCTAAAAAGAAATCAATGCTAAAAGTAATAAAATATCTTGCACCAGCTCCCCCTAACTTGGGCGCCTATCAGCTTTCGAATTTAAGAGTCTCCCGACTCCTTTCAATGAGCTTGCTATCGCTTGGTTTAGCCGCTTGCAATTTGTTTCATTCACCAGCTCCTGCACGCACCGATTATATGACCCTCACTCAGGGTGGATCGTGCAGTATTGACGTACGGCAAACTCTTAAGTCATTTGTGGCCGGAAATGCCAATCCAACAGATGTTGGCACTAGTCTGAATTGTATTATTCATGAAATTGACCAATTCAAATCGAAGACACG
>JAYUEN010000321.1:0-4376 GCA_043739185.1 Bdellovibrionales bacterium | reverse complement strand
CTTGAATAAAATGCGCAGCTTGATTTACAGTTTTAGAAAAAAAAATCTCTGGGCATTTTCTGCTTGCTAAATAATCCATCTTTTTTCTTCGTAACAAGTAATTGTTGATCGATATTAAAACAACGTTTCGGCCTGTAAAATCACCTGGTATTGCAGAGTACCTCGTCCGAAGTGAAATCCACGCCGTTCACCATCTTTTCCGCCAAAGAATCCTCCAGCACGGAATTCAAGTGGGGGGCCGTCGGCACTAACAAAAATATCACCGCTTTTAACACCATTCTTTTGAGCGTCGGTTCCTTCTATAACTTGCACGGTCCCACCTTCATCTTTTACCGAGAAGCCGAATCCGGTAAAATTAGTTTCCTCCAAAGAGGCCACCCCTTCTGAATACGGAAATAATAAAATTCTCTGACTTACTGAGGGCTCAGACAAATCGAAATCAAGCACCGTGAAATATCTATACCAAGCCCACAGTCCGATAAGGCCATCTGTTTGGTGATCATAATAAATACCTTCGCTAGCGAGTGCCGGGTATTGCGGCAAAGCCCACACAATTTGCCTGTTGGTAAGTTTTTGACCGTCTAAAATTAACTGAGGAACCAAACGAAAAGCGCCAGTTATCACTTTGCCTTCAAAATCGGTGACGTCATAAGGAATGCTTCGATCAGAAAGCGCTTTGATTTGATTCCAATATGGCTCCTGAACGAGAACTGTGCTTGCGCCGGTATCGACGAGAAAAGACCCTTCTGTGACGTTCAAATCAAATCCTGCTTTCATATAAAGAACCGGACCTTCATGTTGGTCAACGATTTTCAGCTCAGCTTCGTATGTCCGACCTTGATCAACTGATGATGGGTGTGGAAAATCGCCTGCATCGAGAGGCTTACCATTGGTCTTAGGGAAGAGCCACAAACGCCGATCTTTAAAATCAAGGCCAATAGCATATCCTTTCCATAGATCAGTGCCCGCAGTGCCACGAATGATAGTTCCAGCTGGGACTCCGGGCCCGTCTATTGGCCCCGTGCCAGTTGCATCGAGCTCCAAAATCAATTTTTGGCCGACACTAACGCCAGATGCTTTGGAGCCAATCCAAATATTGTGGGTTCCTACTTTTAGACCCAAATTTGCAAGCTGCTCGGCAGGCATTGTTGTTCTTGGGGCAGCAGTATCCAATCGTAGGAAAACATGCTCGATATTATCAACCGTCACTTCAACTAATACTTGATCGGGAACATCTGGAGGGGTGGGATACAGGGGAGCCTGCCCGGCAATATATTTTCCATTGTCAGCGGCTGCGGCAGAAGAACTTTTAAACGCAAACATAGTAACCAATTGAAAGATAAATAAAACTGAAAATGAACTCTTGATTATAAAAAACCCCATTTCTAAAAGTAAAATACATATATGTATGAAGAGATCCAGTCATCTACAATTACGCTTATGGGCTTCAGCTATATGCAAAAACTCTGAACAAAAAGGAATGACTGAACCCCAGGTCGCACTTAGTTTAATCGGGAGATACAAAAATCTCAATGGTTTAGGATTGTCTTAAAATATTGAGGGCACCTCATATATGAAGCGCTTACCTGACCAAGCGTTCAGTTTCAAAATTCAAGGTCATTGAGACGCGTATTCTTTTACATTTTTTGAGGCTAAAAATTGGTCGTGCTAAATATAGATTCATCGACATTCAAAAATACGCTATCAAGTGAACAAGACAAAGAAAATCCGGTTGCATTTAGAACCCAGTCTTTGAAAATTCAACTTTGCCCTGTGAAAGCTTTAAATACTCATTATCCCATAAATAGTCCGAATTACCAAACCAGCGATCAATCTGATCCAAGGTTGCAATAATGCCACCTTTGTCATCTACAAAAACAAAGCCTCTGTCACCACTACGTAGGAACGCTACAAAAACTGCGACCCTGTTCTCCAGAATTAATGGCCCAGCTAAGATGCCTCTGATACTTAAATCGCGCATTTCAACTGAGCCAACTTTTTTGAGAGCTCTGTCGTAAAACGACAAAGTGGCATGCTCGCCCATTGACTCAACAATAACTTGATTTCCATTTATAAATTGTGCGCTGGTTCCTGTAGTAACAGAAAAGCTTGGTTGACCCAATCTTTGCCCACTCATATTAAAAAAAACTAAGTTACTATCTACTCTATAAAATTTTGCTGTTTCTTTCGCCGGGTTTGCAAATACTGCTGATCCAACCAAAACGAAGCTTAAAGCAATAAACACGTTTTTCATAATTGTTTTTTCCTAATCTAAGTTCTTAAATTGCAAGTGGGGTGCCATTAATTTCGGGCATTTTTTTGTCTATAGCTTTGACAGACAAAATATTAAGCCATCCAATCCGTTGAATACATAGTATATTTCGTCGTTCGAAAGAAACTATAGCAGTGACCAAAAAGGAATATCTGGACACCACATTGGGCGAGATTTAGATCAGATATTCAATTTTTGGAAATTGGTCAATTCGAACAGGATCGTAATATCGACCTGATGGATCCCATCCATTTGGATCGCTGGTCTCGCTTCAAAATCTCAATATTAATGTCCGTGCAATCTCTTACGCTTTTTTGATTGATTATTTGAACAGCTCACGCCTGACTTGACGTGAGCATTTTTCGATTGAATCAAGTGATTTTGGCCCATAAAAATTATGCCATCAGGAAGGCATCTATTTTCCATCAATCAATTTTAAAACCTCAGGATACTTTTCTGCTTGTTGCTCCTTGAAGCGATCTCTCGGAGCCGATTTGCGATAGGCCAGCTCTTCATTTACGAAATCGTCTACTAATTTTTTTTGGCTGGTTAAAAGTGGTTTTTCGTTGGAGTTTCCAGCCATTTCCTTTAATTCCGCAGGTGAAAGCGTGTCTTGGATTCGTCGTCTGAAATCGTTAAGCTGTCTATCACTCATCGTCGCAGACCAATTGGCCTTTGAGAGATCATAGACGTGTAAGGCGCCAGGCATTGCGGTTGGTAAATTTGGCGTGTGGCAGTTTACGCAGTGGCGCGTATTCACTAGTTGTCTAATTTCCTCGCGCAGATTGTGTAAATGTTCTGGTGCTCCAAATGCGCAAAGGTTCATACTAAATATTAGAGCGACAGCAATCTGCTTCATGCTTTGAGATTAATCTTTGATTGTTGTTTAAGTCAACTGGCCACCTATGCCTGAATATAATCAAATGACTGAGCCCCAAGTTGCGCTCTCCCGAGTCAAGACTTGCCGATTTATCTAATATGTCAGATTCGGATCGCAAAGCGCGGGGCTGATGATCCTCATGCGTTTTAATGGTCGCCCTCGCACGCCTCATAGTCTGAGTTTTTAATTTCAATGACTCCGAACCGAAATTTTTGAACAATTTTTGTCTTCCCCGATCACGAGTTGCAGAGCTTGAAAAGTCGCCTTAAGTAGTGATTGGCCTGTATAGAAGAACAATCCATTTTCTCAAATTGAAACGTAAAATGTTGTTTCAATTTATACTTTTCAATTTTAACGCAGATAACGTACATTTTTTTTACAATTAATGTAATCCATACAGCAACTATGGCTTTTATGTAGCTGTATTAGAAATGAAGACCGGATTTTTAGCGCAATAATTGCATTATTAAACAATTGTAAGGGGGCTCAAAATGAAATCTAATGTCAATTATTTTAAGATACTGATAGGTATTGCCTTATTAGGTGGTTCCGTAGGTTGTCAGCAAGGCACGCAATTTACACCATTAAATGACAACTCAGTAGTAAATGCTGTTAGCAAAGATAGCTCTCTCACGAAAGTTCAATTACCATTTGGAAATTGGGGGACGAGTAGCCGAACTCAGCTTGTCGAAGCTTCAGGAGCAAATTTTGTGGTATCAAACCTCGGTGCAAATCTCGAATTGGAATGTGGAAGCGCTCAAATTCAAGGTGATATCATGATAAATGAAAAAGGCGAATTTGATCAGGATGGTTTATTCCAATCTGAAGCCGGAGCTCAGCTCGTTGGGGGTAATCCAAGTATTCCTGCACATTTTCACGGTGTTGTTTCTGGTAATGTATTACGTTTAGATTACACAATAAACGGGAGTTCAAATAGCACCTCGCTTCAACTTACCTTGGGAGTATTTGCTCGACTTCTCAAATGTTATCCTCCGGTAGCCAATATTTGAACATTCAGCATTCTTTTTGGAGTCGGCGACGATCCTCCTTTTGCTTTCGTTGAATATTTATCACCGCGATCTTGAGCGGTGACTTTCATTGAAATTCGTCAGGAACTCTCCCGGATGGAAGTCTCAATTTTCGTAGAAAAAATGGTTTTCCAAATTTAAACAATTACTCTTCAAGCTATTGATTTAAAGAAAGAAAAAGGAATAAATAACTTTT
>JAYUEN010000320.1:0-1390 GCA_043739185.1 Bdellovibrionales bacterium | reverse complement strand
GATAAGCAATCTAACGCGCCGGGACAAGCAAAACCGCTTGGCAATGAAAAGGTGATAACCTTTGCTTGCAAGGCAATTTCCAGCTTTTTGAGTTTTGTGTTTGCGTCACCAAAGGATAATTTGTTTTTAATCATGGAATAAATATAGCAGAGTTTCGCCGAAAGTCAATAGTTAATTCAAAAAAGTTTTAGCGGTTTATGGCTAACCGCAAACCCCGAAATTTTCAGGCTACCGCAATCCAATCGTGCGGGTTAATTTCCTGCCCGTCAAACATCGGCGCGAATTTCTTCTGATGAAATCTACCGTTCAAACCTAACTCGCTTAAAACGCCATTGACACGTTCGCGAGTTGTGCTGGTATTCCAGCCGGACAAGGTGACTTGGATTTTTCCGTCTTTCCGTTCAACGATTTTATTGTCGTGAAGGAAAACCGCCGTGCCGTCTGTCATGGTATTGCCAACCGATTTTTTCAGGCCAGCTTTGAACGCGGTTGCGATTTGTTTTGTTACGCTTCTCATAATTTTTTTGTTTTGTTAATTGTTTTCCGTTACGCCAATAACTTTAGCAGAACCCTAAACAAAGTCAAACAAAAAAACAAAAAATCATCCATTAAATTGCGGTCAAATCAAGATTCCAGTTCTTACGAGCGAACCTTTTAAGAGGATGAATCATCTTGTCACTTCCGACATGGGCAGCGTAAAATGGCTGATTGGGGTCGCTTGGATAAATTTTTACCGTGCTGGCGCGGGTATAGCCCAACCGGAAACCCCGCTTTTCCAAGGCTTTTAGTATTTGAGTGACGTTTTTCATATTCAAAGAGTATCACAAACAAAACCAAAGTCAACCATTTATTTAAGATACTCGAAATGAATAATTGCCCACCCATTGCTAGTAGGAGCGAAGGTAGTGATGACAGTTTCCTTATTTGCATTGATTCGGAAAAAATCACCTATTTGGCATGGGACGGCGAAAGTTTGGGCATCCAACTGGCGACCATGCACCACATGAAACGCTATTTGGCCGTTAGTCACTTCAATTCGCGGTGAGTGCTTTATTTCGTAAGCAGCATAACCGAAGGCCGATACCATCGCAATGACCAACACGAACACACAGAAGGGGATTATTTTCATTGATTTGTTATTATTTAAGGTTGATTGATTTGTTATTCAAGAGACATGAGCTTCGCCAAAAACCTTTACAAGAGATTCATGGTCTCCAAATGCTCTAAAGATTTTGAGCGTATGACTCCCCTTGTAATCCCAAACACCACAGCGGACACCATCAACCGTAAATCCCCAAGAGTATTTCACATTGTCAGGGTCATCTTGGCAGTTGGCTTTGAAACCAAGACGACGTTCAATTTGAGCGGCAGACAAACCATCAATTGAATA
>JAYUEN010000319.1:0-1391 GCA_043739185.1 Bdellovibrionales bacterium | reverse complement strand
CTTTTCGGCTGGGCCTTATCTCAATCTTTTAGAGATCTTTCGAGGAAATAAATTGAAAGCAATCATTCAGGGTGCAGTTTGCGTCGTCTTGATTGTGGCAGCAGTTTATTTTACCTATCGGCATTTTAGTCCAAATCTTTCGGTCAATCGTCCCTCTGATAGCATTCAAATTTTAAAGAAACTAGAGACTGTGGGAATACCCAGCTTTGAAGCTTTAAAACTTGATGGTGGCAGTTTTAAGAGCTCTGAGATAGCTGACAAGGTGACCATCATAAACTTCTGGGCATCATGGTGTAATCCGTGTGTGACTGAATATCCGTCTTTGTTGAAATTGGTGCAGAATTATAAGGGCGAGGTCATTTTGCTCGCCATTTCAATGGATGACGAAAAGAAAGATATTGAGAATTTTTTGAAGGCCTTTGGTTCGGATAAAGTGTCCGTTCGCATCTTGAGAGATCAAGACAAGAAAATATCTGAAATGTTTGGTGTTCAGAAGCTTCCTGAGAGCTTTTTATTTGGCCGCAATGGTAAGCTCATTCGCAAAATTGTGGGAGTTGAGGATTGGTATAATCCAAATTCGCTGAGCTATTTTGATATGCTGGTTAAGAAGTAACACAGAGCGGAGGAGTGAAATTGGACCCGTTTGAAAACTGGACAAAATTTTCAACGGCGTCGCTTTCCGATTTTCAGCCCTTAGTCGAAACGCCGCGCTTAAAGATTTGCTTCAATAGACGCCTTGGCGCGATTGAAGCAAGTCATTTCATTGGCGATAAAAAAATTATGGAAGTTGATTATGCTCGCTGGTGGACGGAAAATGGACAAAGATATATGGAGTCACTTCAAGCCTGTAGAACCAGGCAGGCAAAAATAATTTTAGGTGCATTATCAGAAGAGTCGTTTTCGATTGAATCGCTAATGGATTTTGGGGCTGGTCCCGGTTGGTTTCTAGAATCCTGCCGAAAATTTGGAGTTTCAAATTTGGTGGCCGCCGATGCTTCAATAGAGTCGGTAGAGTTTCTTAAAAAGAAGAATTTCAAAGCTTTTGCTGTTTATCCGGATTCGGAAGGTGCTTTTAGGCTGGAAGAAAGCATAGATTATAGTTCTATTAGGGTCGTAAGTTTTTTAGATGTAATTGAGCATTTCCCGCCTGAGTTATGCGTTAGCAATATAAAATATATTTTGTCGCAGATGTCGCAACTTGAAAAAGTAGTCATTAAGGTTCCCTACTCAAGAGGATTATTTTTTCGAATCTCAATGAGTCTAGCTAAGCTTGGAAAATTTTCTTTATTAGAGCAGCTCTTTCAGGTTGGAACCTATCCGCCACATTTTCAAGTTTTCAACGAGGTGTCTTTAAGACGTGTTCTTGAATCGTTAGAATTGAAGCCTATAAA
>JAYUEN010000318.1:0-1392 GCA_043739185.1 Bdellovibrionales bacterium | reverse complement strand
CTTCTTTGTTGGGTTCAGGAAATGGGGGAGCTATTTCTTCTGCTGGAGCATTCGAGGCCGGCGCTCGGTTTTGAGTCTCCAATTCAAGGGGATTCTCAGTTTTTTTGGAAGTTTTTTTATACTCGTCCTCTAATTTTAAACCCACATCCTTTTTAGTCTCATTTGAATTCCGTGTGGTTGCGATTTTATGAAGTTCATTGGCGTTCATTTCCTTACCAATGCTTAGTGTGAATTTTTTGCTTTCTTCATTTCGGCTATGAAGAGACTCGTCACTCGACGGTTCATTTGGGGGGTTTGCGTAGTAAAGATAGCGACGCTTTTCTGATCTTAAATTTTGAACAGAATATAGCGCATAAGAAAGTAAACTAAAAATTGCGAGCGAAAGGGTTAGAACAAATATTTTAGTCTTAATTGTTTTTTTAGAAGTTTTGAGACTCATGGCCGTGCGTCTCAATTTATTCTCGAAATTTCGCTGGCGCGAATGGCGCCTAAAAAATCGTTGAAAATATCTGAAGGGTCTTCGCATTGAGCGTTTAGAGAAACATACATTCCATATTTGGAACTCCGACAGCGAACTGCAAGAAAGTAACCTGTGCGTATTAATTTTGAAACATAACCTACAGGTGATGTTTGAAGTGCCTTAGCCCCGGGCTGACAATGCATATTCATATCGAGACTGGTGCTATTTTGAGGAAACCTGCACAAATAGAGTGGAGTTTCGACTTCACCTTTTACAGGGTTAGCATGTAGCACGCCCATAACTTTAAAATCATGATTGCCCTCAATCTTTGGAGCTTCATTTATAGCGATTTGCCAAATGCCGCTGCTATCTTTGTATCGAATAATGGGTATTAGATCGTGAGTTGCGTCCACTTTGGGCATTTCTTTTTTTTGGTCATTATTAATAACAATTTTGCTTTCAATTGGGCGGTGCTTTTCTAAATTGGCAATTTTATCTATGTGTCTCTGGAAAATCCAAATTGCGGAGACAATGAGAACGCAGATAGACACTAAAACAACGTAAAGTTTTGATTTCACCCCTTAATTTTAATCCAAGCATTGAGAATAATTTGTCAAAAATTCATCATAAAATTTTAAAGTGTCAGAATTAAGGCAACCCAGCATTTGGGAAGCTTTGGGCGGCTGATTTTGCTGGCAGTCCTTCAATATTAAATTATTGACGCCCCAAGACATCCAGGCGCTAAATTTTTTATGAAATAGTTCCGATTAACAATCCATGAAGTCCCCAAGCTCACGTTGGAATTTAAAATCAGAATTTCTGGTGCTTTGTCTTGTCTTGCTTTCTTCGTGTGGCAATCCACTGGGCTCACAAAAAATTGATTCGAACTTTCACCCTGGTATTCCAGATTCTCCGTCTTCGGCATCTGACCC
>JAYUEN010000317.1:0-1392 GCA_043739185.1 Bdellovibrionales bacterium | reverse complement strand
ACCCAACGAGAATGCTGAACTCCACCAGTTGGATTTGATTCTATAAATTTCAAAATTCCCTTGTCGCTAAAATATTGATCTTGAAAAAGATATACCGCTTTCCACCCTTTAGGAACGGAAATGGTAAGTTGATCGGCAAAACAATTAATAGAAAACAAACCCAAAATTAGCAAAATAAATTTATTCATTTTTACATCCTCCTGTATGCAAAATTTTATGTCGTGTCGACGAGTCAAATCAAACTAAAAATTTAAGACCTTAGGCATTCTCTCCAACTGGGCCTCTTATTATTGCCGCAGTACCCCGCGATGCCTCTAAACCACAAAAGCATCCCAAATGGATATTTCATGGATTTCAACCCAGGCTAAGGAAATTCACACGTTTTTCGTGTCGATCTTCTACTGCCTAGCCACAATTTTACTTTTAGTCGGTGTGCTCGTCGATTATTTCAAGCTCCCACTCGGCGGCACCCCTGGCTTTTCCCAATTGCTCGGGCGAGTGCTGATCGCCTGCATTTTGCTCACGGCGTATCCTGAAATTTCCAACATCGTGGCAGCAGTGGCCGATAGCGTGGCTGACAAACTGGGGAGCATTAACAGTTTTCATAACGTCATGCAAAGTGCGGGTGCCGCAATCAAACAGCACTCGTGGTCTTGGACGTCCATCGGTGACACTCTTTTGTCTGTTGTATCCTATCTGGTCTATTTGGTTCTTTATCTCACGGTTTTCTTTTTTGATGCGGCCATTATTTATTCGCTCACTCTTCTTTATATTTTTTCACCCATCATGATTGCATTTTATATATTGCCTGCAACGGCGTCTATGACAGGCGGCCTATTTCGAACTCTTTTTGAAGTGGCCACTTGGAAAATTGTGTTTGCTGTTCTTGGCACACTTCTCTGGAGTACGGCTCTCAACAATTTTAGCCATTCGGATCAAGGCAATTTCATCACACTTCTTGCACTCACATTGATGTTGGCCTTTTCGTTATTACTTACACCCATTGTTGTTAAGAATTTAATTTCTGGAACTATATCAAATATCGCAACTCAGACTGCGGGTCTTGCAGCCATGGGACTCACCGCTGGATTTGCAAGCCCGGCGGCACTTGCGGGATTTGCCTCAAAAGGAACAAAGGCTGCGGCTAGCTCGGCCATACGTTCAATTCCAAAAGCTTACAAAGGTGCCAAGAATATCGCATCGAAAATCCATAGCCATAAAACCAAAAAGAACATTCCCGCAAATAATTCAAAATCTACCGATAGCTGATTCGATTTTTAGGAGAATTACCCATGAAATTTAGTACGGCCTGGGCAAAGACTGCCGCCCAAAATGTGACTTTGAAAGCCGCGAGTGTGATCCTTGCGGTTGTGGTGATAGTGCAATTGATTC
>JAYUEN010000316.1:0-13131 GCA_043739185.1 Bdellovibrionales bacterium | reverse complement strand
TTTGCATTTAATTAGCTTTCTTATTTTTTTTAACTGGACCACTAGACTGTACAAGGGTGAAAAACACAAATAGACCTAATAAAAACAGGGCATTCTCTCTTTTGTACAGTCTAATGGTCCAGCTAAATTAGAGTGGCTAATTCATTGCGTTAAGATGCGATTGTCTTCAAATATCCATCTAAAAGTCCGATAGGAAAGGGCGGAGGAGTGCGAAATGCTTCACATAAGTTCAAAAATTTTAAAATCGGTGATTTTTGCAGCTCTGGCACTCGTGCTTCCGCATTTTTCATATGCCGACGAAATGTCGAGTGAGCAACTAAATGAGTATTTGGCCAATATGAGAACTCGAAAAGAAGATTTTAAACATGATCAAATATATATGATGGAGCGCGAACATCTTTCGAAAGAAGAACAAAGCGATTTGAAAAAACTCTTAAGAGTGCGAGAAAGCGAAGCCGCCCAATTTGAAAAGGAGCGCCAGAGCTTTCTTAAAACCCAGGCAAAGATTGCGGATCTAGATGCAGTTAAACGTGAAGTTATCGAGGATAAATTTCAAGAACATATGGAAGAGGAACAAAACAAACGCGAGAAAAAGTATATTCAACAAATGAATTCGCGTGATCATTTGATTTCACAAGCTCATCTCGAAATTGCGGGTAAGCTTGAATATGATATACATATTCCCAATAAAAAAGATCATGCAAAGCCTCGCACCAAGCGCCAAATTAAATAGATCTGTATTGCGGGAAGTGTTTTTGGCGGTGCCTAAGGTCTAGACTTAAGTAAAACGCAGTTTTTAATTAAATTTTTTCTCGCAATGAAATAGACTAGTGCAGAAGCCTCAACTATGCAGAAAGCAAACTTAGATGGCCCCGACCGCTGAAAACATTTTTTTACTATTGATTGTTTATCAATTTAAGCATTTTTTGGCAGACTTTCCTCTTCAGCGCGAATATATGCTTAAAAAATTCAGTCCCAATTGGGATTTCTTCTTACCGCTTTGTTTGCATGCAGGAGTGCACGCTGCACTTACGCTATGTATTGTTGTCACTATTAAGATGGGACAACTTTGGTGGCTTGCTTTGGTTGATTTTGGAATTCATTTCGTCATGGATCGCATCAAATCAGGGCCTCGTTATTTAGGACGTTTTAACGACCATGATAAACCAGGCTTTTGGAACGCCCTTGGTTTTGACCAAATGGTCCATCATCTCACCCATATGTATCTCGTTTGGGTCATTGTTCATAGTTAGGCCTGTAGATGCGTCCAAGATTAAAGGGACCTTCGTTGCCTTCGTCGACTTGTGCGGCCTACGGGAAGTAGGCCTCCGCGCCTTCTCCTCGGACGCCTGGGTCGCATTAATCTTGGGCTTATCTCAATCAAAAAATTATTTCTTTTTAGAGATTTTGTGCTAGTCCATTTACATGGATTCTTTAGAAGCTACCGGCTCAAATTATCACATTGATTTACTGACCTTGGCCCAAAGTAAAACTTGGGAGGTCTTAAAGCATTTGTCAAAACTAATTAGTGAAGGAATGACCGAAGAAGACGCGCATGAAGTTGCAAAGGGCTTGTTTCAAGAACACCAAGTTGAAAAAATTTGGCATCCTTCAAAGATTCGTTTTGGCATCAATACGATGAAGAGCTTTCGTGAAATATCAGAGCCTCATATCAAAATTAAAAAGGGTGATCTTTATTTTTTGGATCTCGGGCTGGTATTCAATGGACACGAAGGGGACTGCGGGCAAACTTTTGTTTTAGGCCAAAATGCAGAGGCTGAAAAAATGATTTCAGCAGGCGAAAAAATTTTTTTAAGAGTTCAGGAGCAATGGCTAAAAAACCAAATTTCGGGTGTGAAACTTTACGAATTTGCTGAGCATGCAGCAGGCGAAATGGATTATATACTCAATTTGCAAGGAGGAAATGGTCACCGCATAAGTGATTTTCCTCACGCGATTCACTATAAGGGCTCTCTTAAAAGCTTAGAGAGAGTTCCTCTAGCCAATCGCTGGATTTTAGAGATTCAGCTTCGTCATAAGAGGCTTCCGATGGGCGCCTTTTATGAAGATATTCTTAAATGAAAATTCAAAGTTGCTCATTTGTGATGGGTGCACTAGTGAATACAGGTGGAATATTTTTAGACTTCAATTGTAAAAGGAGAATAGAATGAAAAAATTATTTTTTGTAATAATGGTGCTGTTTGCTTCAAGTCAATTATTTGCAAATGTCGATACAAATGGAGAAGTGACCCCTCCCATTTTAGATGGGCAACTGGCTCACATCGAACATTTAAATTTGAGTATTCTAGAGGTTTTTCCGAGTCAGGATCCGCGGCAAAAGGCTCCCTATCATGCAAGACTTTTTGCAACTGTTGTGTATAGCTCGATATGTCAGAGTCCCGCGTCTTTTATTGTGTTGAAGAATGCTGAGCCATACAGTTATTCAGTAATTGAGGCTCATTTGCCGCAACCAAAAGATCAGATGAGTTGCCAAGCAATTAATCGAGTTGAAATGATTGTGCCGATTGCAGAATTTTTTGGAGCTCAACCACGCATCGATCAGATCAAAGTGAATGGTATCATTTTGAAGTAAGGACCCTTTACTCATCCTTGGTCGAGGAGATGAGAGTTGGCCAAGACTAGATATGCAAGCGGTCAATTATCATAGTAAGCTCTTTGGTGAAAGAGGAGCTTAACTAATATGAATCGTGATATTTGCGAGAAGTTAGAATCTCTCTTGGAGTCTTCACAGTCATTTATCGTTTGCGAGACTCTTGAGGAGGAGCGCCTTAGAAGTCTTGTGCGTTTTGCGGCCTCAAATATTGCAGTTACGTTTTTTGAATGGTCAGTCGTGAGTGGATTGAGACCGAGCGGAAAAGACGAAGAAATCAATTCCAATGATCCCATTGAGTGTTTGAAATTTATCCGAAACTACCCCAGTCCGGCAGTTTTTTTATTAAAAGATTTCGCAACGCATTTGCAAAATCCTACAATTGTTAGACTCTTTCGCGAAGTCATAGCGAGCTTGGTGAATCCAAAGACATCTGTACTTCTTTGCTCTCCGCAAATGAGCTTATCCAGTGAGCTCGCGCATCTCGCGGTCCCGTTCGAACTTAATTTGCCCGGAAAATCCGAGCTCAGAGCACTCTTAAATGCAGTTGTAGAAGTACTTTCTGCAACTCAAAAAATTCAAGTGAAAATTTCAGCCGAAGAAACAGATGCTTTGATTTCTTCGCTCTCAGGACTCACACTTCGGCAGGCGCGACAAATTTTGACTTATGCCATTACTTTAGATGGCGCACTGACCGCGCAGGATATCGATATTGTCTTAGCAAGAAAAGCGGACTTGATTCAATCCAGTGGGCTTTTAGAAATTTTTCCGATCTCGAACTCGAAATTTGAAATTGGAGGATTCGCCGTATTAAAAGATTGGCTCAAAACCGCTGCGGTTGGTTTTTCAGAAGAAGCAAGGCAGATGAATATTCCGGCCCCAAAGGGAATCCTGCTTGTTGGCATTCCGGGATGTGGCAAATCGCTTTGTGCGAAAGTAATTGCCAGCACGTGGCGGCAAGCGCTTGTCAAACTCGATGCTTCTCGTTTGTTTGATAAGTATATCGGAGAAACCGAAAAGAATTTTCGTAAAGCAACCGCGATCGTCGAAGCTATGGCACCTTGTGTATTTTGGATTGATGAAATCGAAAAGATAATGTCGGCAGGCGGGGATTCAAGTAGCGATGGCGGCGCCAGCAATCGCGCTTTAGGAATGTTTTTAACTTGGATGCAAGAAAAGCAGACAGACGTTTTTTTGGTTGCAACTGCCAACGATATTTCGCGTCTCCCAACTGAGTTTCTGCGCAAGGGTCGCTTTGATGAAATATTCTTTGTAGATTTGCCTTCTCTGAAAGAACGTACAGAAATCTTAGAAATTCAAATCAAATGGCATAAGTTAAAAGCTGGTATCTTAAGTATTGATGAGTTGGCCAAAGCCACTGAGAATTTTAGTGGAGCTGAATTAGAGCAATTTTTAACTTCGAGTTTACTTAAATGTTTAAGAGACAAAAGGCCCTTAACGACTGAGCTTTTATTGCTTGAGGCAAAGAAATTCATTCCTCTTGCGCAGTCTCGGTTTGAAGAAATCAATAAGATGCGAGCTTTCGCTAAAACCAGGTTTTTATCTGTGAGTTGATTGACCAATCTTATGAGAGTCAGTATCATTTGAATCATGAAATTAGCCCATGATCCCATTCGCCTTCATATCAGTCAAAAGCTTCAGGAGGCCTTAAGCCAAGCCTATCCGCAAGCGATGGTCGAGACCAATGATCTTTACTTTGCGCTGGTTGAGCCGCCCAATCTTGAAATGGGAGATCTTGCCTTTGGCTGTTTCATTTTGTCGAAATTACTTAAGACAGGTCCAGCAGTTGTTGCAAAGCTATTGCAAGAAAATTTAAAGGAAGATGAAGTAATTTTAAGTGCACTTGCACTTGGGCCCTATTTGAATTTGCGAATTCAGATTGATGCTTTATCTAAATTTGTATTGCAGCCAATTCTGAATTCGTCATTTTTTCAAAGAAAACTTTCAGAAAAAAATCCACGAACCATGATTGAATATTCTCAGCCCAATACCCACAAAGAACTTCATGTTGGGCATATGAGAAATCTGTGTTTGGGTGATGCTCTGGTGCGTATGCTTAAATACTCTGGCGTTGAAATTCTCACGGCAACCTTTCCCGGAGACATGGGAACTCATGTTGCCAAGTGTTTGTGGTACCTCAAACATCACAATAAAGAGTCCTGGCCAGAAAAAAATCGCGGTGAGTGGTTAGGTCGAATGTATTCAAAAGCTCATATTAAATTAGAGGATGAAGAAAGTACGCCAACGGGACCGAAAAACAAATTAGAGCTTACGGCAATCATAAAAGATTTAGAAGAAAATCACGGAGAATATTTTAAGCTCTGGACAGAAACACGTCAGTGGTCAATTGATTTAATGAAAGAAGTTTATACTTGGGCGGGTGTTGAATTTGACTATTGGTATTGGGAATCAGAAGTAGATGCCGACAGTGTTAAATTCGCAAAGAAGTGTTTAAGTGAAGGCAAGCTTGTCGAGAGTCAAGGCGCCATAGGAATGAATCTTGAAAGCGAAAACCTAGGTTTTTGTTTGCTTCTCAAAACCGATGGCACAGGTCTTTATGCAACCAAGGATCTAGAACTGGCGAGAAGAAAATTTGAAGATGTTCATATTGAAAAGAGCATTTATATTGTTGATACCAGACAAGCTCATCATTTTAAGCAGGTCTTTAGAGTTCTTGATATATTAGGATTTAAACAAGCCAAGGATTGCTTTCATTTGCAGTACAATTTCGTTGAGCTCCCCGAAGGAGCCATGAGTTCTCGAAAAGGGAATATTGTTCCGCTACTAAGTTTAATTCACCAAATGGAACAAATGGTAAAAGACAAATATCTTTTACGCTACCAAGGTGATTGGACTCAAAGTGAAATTGATCAAACGGCCACAATGATTGCCAAGGGTGCCATTCGTTACGGAATGTTGAGAATTGATACCAATAAAAGCATCGTATTTGATATGGAAGAATGGCTAAAAATTGACGGAGAATCGGGCCCGTTCATTCAGTATTCTTATGCCCGTATTGCAAGTCTTGCTCGTAAATTAGCTTTCAATGCGAAATATGATATTAAATTTAGCTTATTATCGCATATTGCTGAAAAGAATTTATCACTTCAGCTCATGAATTTTAATTCAATTGTAGCTGGTGCAAGTGAGACTTATAAGCCAAATGCTTTGTGTAATTATTTATATGATTTAGCAAAAAAGTTTAATGTGTTTTACCATGAGTGTCCAATTGCGACGGCAAGTACTGATGAGTTGAAATGGGCAAGACTAGGGCTCGCAATGGCAACGGGGCTGGTGATAAAAAATGGGCTGGCTCTTTTAGGAATTCCAACTCCCGAGAAAATGTAAATTAAGAACTCTTCAATCGGACAATTTAGCCACCTGCTATAAGTCAAAATGTCCCATTTTTCTGAACAGAAGTCTTAAAGTACGAATTTAGAATGGCTAAGATTTTGCTATTCTAGTTCGTAGCTAGTGCATTTAAAAGTTGGAGGTGGGTATGAGTCTTTTAATGTATTTAATAGTAGGTTTAATTTCTGGCTGGGTTGCAACTGAAGTGTGCTCGACTGATCATCCGCATCACTTTTTCTCAAATACGATTATTGGAACAATTGGCTCCCTACTGGGCGGCTATATTTTTGAAATAATCGGCTTTAATAATTTCAATATTTGGGAAGCCACTGGTACTGCAATGCTTGGATCGACTGTGTTTTTAATTGCAGTAAAATTCCTAACCAGTCTTCCTAAAAAATCTTCAATTTAACCAGGCAGTATATCGTGGGCATGTGGGGGGAATACCAATATAGGCAGTTGAGAACTTCTCATAAGCTGCCTTGTCATACTGCCTAAAATAAGTGAGGCAATAGGACCGGTTTGATTTGTCATTGCTATAAGGTCGGCACGTGCACTGAGAGCTTGATCCAAAATTACTTGTGTCAATCTTTCGCGATTGCGAATGAGTTTAAATTCAATTTCAATAGCTTCATTTTTAGCAAAGCTTATCATTTCACGGGCATTGTTATTTGCTTCCTCTACTACGCTTTCAATAAAGCTCTCAATTCTTGGCCAGCCACCAGAAAGTCCTGCGCCTTCAACTATGCCCATGCCATCTGGAACAGTTAAAACATGCATCAATACAATTTGGCATCTAAGGCTTTTAGAAAGCTCAACGATCCTACCAAAGTCAAATCGACAAGCTTTTGAAAAATCAGTGGGAACAAGTATTCGTCTAACAGTTCTCATTGGGTCTGATTGCGAATTGACTACTAAAACTGGTAGCGGAGATTCTGCCACTAAAGTTTCTACAAATGAGCCAGGAAAGGAAAATAAATTATCATGGTTAGAGAGATGAGCTATTGCAGAAATCATTCCGGCTCCAGAATTTTTAGCATAATCAATAAGTGAGCGAACCGATTGTTTCTTAGAGTTGATGGTTTGAAGAATTAGTTCGGGGGGTTCAGAGGACCGATTTTCATATTCTTTCAAGTTTTCGTTGGCAATTTTTTTGGCTAGACGCATGAATTCATTGCCCCATTCATCATCAAAATGAGATGGCCATGAAAGAAGATCAGGGCTTACGGCAGAGGCAAGTTGGGTTTGAAGTGAGGCTTGGCTGGCAAAATTAAAAATACTATCATAGGCCTTTGCCAGCTTGTCTTGAGATTGCAAAAGCGCATTGGTTGTAATTAAGATTTTTGGTTTCACGCCGTCCCCCTTTTTTAGGTGAATCTACAATCACTCTAAAAACACTTTTAAAAAAGGCGTTGCAAGCGTGATGCCATCATTATTAATTAAGTTTGGTTAGTGAGATACGGCGTCGTGAACGCCTTTGGCGGTTTTTTCCGAAGATTCTGAATAATTGGCCTTAATAATTTTTAAGACGTCCGCGCTACTTAAGGTCTTGGTAACTTTATGTTCAAGGCACTCTGCATAGAGTCTTTCGTATACTCCAGGAGGAAAGCCTTTTTCATGGGCTTGCTCAAGAGTATAGGATACTTCTTCTGCGTTTACCAAAAAAGTCAGAGGTTTCAATTTGGGGTCTATGTCGCTCTCACATTTAATGGTCAAACTTCCGAGTGCAGCTTCTAATTTCTTTTCAGCTTTCATTCCCATAAAAGTATAAGCTGAAAAGCCTAATAATAAAACCGCCAGAATCCCAACAATTACCCAGCTCGCTTGGGCTTCAGGAATGATGAAATTAAAAAGAGAGTGGCTGGCACTTAGTCGTTGATCGATTTCTTCAAGCATCAGATCAAGCGCTTTGGATTTTTTGAATTGCTTGCCCTTGTATGAAATGCGTCCGCCCCCCAAAATCTTAAACTCTTCTCCGTTTGAAAATACAATTTTATTTGAACTATGTTTCGCAGTTGGGATGAGAGTGTCTAAGCCAATATTTTTTCTCACCAAATAGTTTTTTATTCCTGTGGTTTCTTCTTTGGTGGCGACCGCACCTAATAATTCTAAAAGTCCGCCAATATTTTTTGCTGAATTTAAGACTTCAGTTGAAAACGCAGCCTGAAAGCGCGCTTCAGCTAGCTCTTGATTTGCGAAAGCACTTCGTGAATAAATTTGTGTAAACAGGAATACGAGACTCAAGCTTAAATTGAAAAGGGTTTTCAAAATCCACCTCAAGAAAAATGAGAGTTAATTTAATGCATAGGCTTATTCTAGCAGGGGACTTCATTTTTAATAAGTCCTGTTTGGTCATAAAAGTCTGGGGCCCTAACTAAAGTCGACTAGATTGAGTCTAGATTGTGGCTTAGAATCTAGATCGCAAATGGCTGGAGAGTAAAATTTTGATATAGTCGTGGGTGAACTTGAGTCTCTCGTTTTTAATGATGAGGAATGTGAAAAAGTACGCAACTTACAGGGCGCCAAACCTTCAGCACTGCTCGCGATATTGGTGCATTTATTATTTGAAGTCGTCGTTCGCCGGCTGATTTTATAGGGAATTCCCCTACTTCGCCGGAAGCCTTAGAGCATATTCCACAAAAAATTATCCTAAAACATCATCATCTTAATTAAAACCGACCGGAAAAGTATTCCCTTAATGACTGCTTTAAAAATAATCTGGTAATCTATCAGGTATGAAACCAGTTCTCATCATTACCTATTTCGTATTCATGCTCGGTTGTGCGAACACTTCAATGTTCGGTTGTGCCAGCGCTCCAATCAAGCGTAATGTTGCAACAGTTAAGGTTATCCCATCACCAGTATGTTCCAATGTCTTCTCGTTTGGCAGAAGTGCCCCGGAAACCGAAGAGATCAATCTTCTACAGCTTTTGAATATAACAGAGTGGGTTTTGGCTAATCCCCAAGTTCCAGTTCTCTCCTTTACAATTTCCAGGAATGGACATGTTGTTTACGAGCTTCTGACTTCCTCGCTGACCGGTGAGGAAGCGCATTATATCATGTCGGCTACAAAGTCTGTTACTTCAAGTCTTGTGGGTATCGCAATAGATCAAGGTTATTTGCAGAGCCCCCAACAAAAAATTGCTGATGTTTTGCCGGCAAATATTTTTTCCTCTGACGAGGACAGGAAACGATTTTCTAATCTTAATATAAAAGATGTTTTGGGGATGTCAGCTCTCAATGCTCCGCTTGAACCTCATGAGAATACTCCCGAAGCCAAAAAACGCTTGAGAGATTGGGAGAGTAGTAAAAATCGAGTCCGGTTTGCACTCTCACAGCCGTTGTTGGCAAGGCCCGGAAAGGATTTTTTTTATACCGATATCACGCCGTCACTCGCCGCAGGCGTGGTGGAGTATAACACGCATCAATCACTCTATGATTTTGCCAATCAGAACCTTTTTCTACCAATGGAGTTTTTAAATCAAGAATGGATGCATGAAGACCCTTCGGGAATTGACAATGGGGCATTTGGCTTAAGACTTCGCCCGATTGACATGCAGAAGTTCGGTATTTTGTTTCTCAATAAGGGCTGTTGGAATAATCGCCAACTCATTTCGCGCCAATGGGTTGATCAGTCCTTTGAGCCTTGGATCGAAAGTGGACATAATTCCTATTCACCGGACTACGGTTGGTATTGGTGGAAAGACATCTGGGCGACCGGATGGACTTCTTATGGAGCCATCGGATGGAAAGGTCAGCGAATTGAAGTCTTTCCTGAGAAGAAAATAGTTGTCACGATGACGGCCCTAATCAATGATGGATCAGAAGACAAAGTTTTCTTTCACCTCATGCGGAATTTCGTTCTTCATTTAACTGACCCACTTCCGAGTGGTACTGATATCAGGGCACTTAAAGCAAAATTAGACACCGAACTTTATACCGTACGTGCGGTTTCCAATCGTATCTCCCCTGATAATGAGGCTCGTATGATCCCCTCTATTTGGCGGAAGGAACGTCATTTTCCATTTGATTCAAAAACTTCTCTATAGTCCATTGCTGGTGTGGTGTGTGAGTGCACCACACACTTGTAAGTCCATTAGAGGCGGGTTTTTCGTTTTTAAAGAAGGCGCTCACGATTGCATTCCGCGCAGCGTGGTAGGGGCAAAATCTCCACTTCTCTCGTGGAAAACTTGTAGAAATCAAATTCGATGGTCGAAGTGAGAATCCGGCTCTCTCGTATATGACTCATAGAGAGGTAGCATTCAAGTGCCGCGTACCTTATCAATAAATTTGAAAAAGTGCTCATTGGTTGAAAGATTTGTTTCGAGTCAATTGAGTTGAGTTGTATCCTAGTTTTGAAACACTCAAAACATGGTCCATCTAGACGTCCCAAATGAGGACCGACTGAGCCCCCGAATTGATCCATCATCACCAATAAATAGCTTCTTTTAGTGGCGATAAAGATTTGATTGAGGTCCTCTAACGCTTCAATCTGATTCCTAGATGCCAATATGATTTCGTAATCCCAATTTGCCGAGCCCCTCGTATCATCAGAACAAGAAATATTGTTTAGTCCAAGCTGAGAAAAACAATCTAAATGTTTATCCCGAAGGCCAAGAAGATCGATAACTTGAATTTTTTTATTTTTGAGCTCTTCAAGAATAGATTCGCTTGTGGTTGCAGATTTATAAAAATGTGTAAGCAGGTCTACTTTAGAGCTATCTTTGTTTTGACTATGGGCACGGCTGCTCTGGGAGCAATCTACAAGAACTTTATGATTGTAAAAGTAGTCAATAAGCTTTTCAGTCAAAGGATGCCGAAATTTTTGGACGATCTCTGAGCGTTGCCTCGGATTTTCTGTGAAGCTATTAAACGGCGCGAGTGGGAAATCATTCAATTCAAAATCATAGGAAAAAACTTGGCCGAAATATGATAAAAGAACTTGTGAGGATTGGTTTTCGATGAGTTTAATTCCGGAACGCCAGACTAAATAGTGCGCCATTCTTTAGATCCTTCTGAGTGCTACAAATTGAGCTTTTACCGATTACCTAATTATCCAATAATGCTAATTCCCAAAAGGGCCTCATTTAAGCCATCAATACCAATTATTGATTCAATTTCACGATCAAATCCGCCGCCGTAATGATAGAGGCCAATATTCAGAGCCGTGGCGGCAAGAGCCATCTGCGCTTGTAATTGACCAACTTCATTTAATACAAATCTTAGACCTCTTCGCCCGTATTTTACCGTTGTTCTATTGAAAATACCGCTGACGAGGAACAAAGCTTTTGCATGAGTTGAAGCTTCGAGGTCCGGTATTGCTTGATTGAGCAGAGTTCGCTTAGGATCAATTCCCATTTGCTCCAAATAAAAACCTTCTAAATTGAGATGAAAAAAGCCGGTTGCTAGACTCGAAATGCCGCCAAGATTTAAAAGGTAAAGCTCCAAAGGATAGCGAGCACCGGCTGACGGGATCGCGCGCGAAAATGATCTTTCGGACAGTTCATTGCCAATGCATGTTTGCCACTCTTGTTGTTTCTTTAGACCTGTGGCAGCCCTCAGCAAAACAGAAATTTTTTCGAGCTCTATAATGCCATTCGAAAAATTCCTCGTCGAAACTCTCTTTAATATGGCATCCTCTAAGCTCATTTTAAGTGTCAGGTTACTAGTCGGCAAGGCGACTGGCTTTGATGTTGGATAGCTTTTATAATCCTGAATGGTATTACTTAAATCCTTTGATTTTGAAAAAACATCTTGTCGATAGAAAAAATCGCGATCAGAAGTTGCTCTAATAATCTTCGTGTTAAAAATAAAATCTTCGTGAAAATCTTCTCGCACTGGCAAAGACAAATCTTGTTCAAGAAAATTAGTTTCCCTTATAAGTGGCAAAATTTACCTCCTAGATCTCAAGGAAAAGGGTGGGGAGCAGGATTAAGATCCGATTCTACGATATCATTTGGAGAAAGCTTTAGTCTTTTTTTGAAGTCATACAATCTAGCAACGCCAAAGGGTCGATTACGATGGGCATAGTTAATCGGAATCAGGCCAGGTATCACCACCCGCTGTAAATTCAAGCCCAGCTTCGCTAAGTCTACAGAAGTCAGATCTACTGAAGCGACCCGGTACCCAGCTTTATCAATTATTTGAGCGAGCTCCTTCTGACCTGAGTTTTCTGCTAAATCTGAAGGAGGGCAGTCCATTTCGATTCCCTCGACAAAAAACTGGTGATGAAATTTCATTTGGGGAAGGGAATGTAAACGAACGGCATCGTCAAAACTTTTAACATCATCATCCCATTGCGTGGTTATAATTAAATTTCCTCGGGATTTTAAATGGCGAAAGTAACTGAAAATCTGGGTCAGTTCGATGAGCGCTTTTCTGATGGCTGCAGAATAGGTTGGTCGACAAGCTGCAGCCATTAAAAAAGATGGCTGGTTCGGAGATCTTCCTCGGGCGACTGTCGCAACCACCGGAATACCTAAGTCACTTGTTTGATTTAAAATATAAATTTCATAATCTGCGGCTCTTAAACTATCAAGGATTCGCCGTGAAACATCATCGTCAATGCTATTCGGGCGAATGCGTGGAGCGGAAATTTTATTCCACCAAAAGCCCATGACTGAATCGCGCTCAACTATCTCCAAAAGGCCGGACTTAATGGCAGACTCAGCAGAGTCACTCAAGCCAAGACCGCTGGTCGTATTGTCAAATAAAGGAGGAGACTTGCGAATATATACGCTAACGGCTGGTTCTGGCACCCAGACATTTGAATTTGTTCGTAGATCCTTGCCTTTGGCCCAAAAAATAGGAATGTCTTTTGTAAATTCAACAAAATTAAATTCTGGATTTTTGAATTGTGTTTTCGAAAAGTAGCGCATGGTACCTGGCTCGATACAATTTTTAGGTCCCAAACCAAGATATGAGATAGGTGCATCACCGTGCAGACAGGTCAATGGAAGCCCTATACCGTATCGCTCCAGTGCTTCTCCCATTGCTGAGATTTGGGCTTCGAAAAAGTTTAAATTTGTTCCAGAGCCGCCGCGATAAACGCCACCGAATTCTTTTCCCATTGAAGCTTGTGCGAGATAAGAGCGAATTCCTGAAGGAAAGCACTCTCCTGGAGGCGCAGTTAGCTTTCGGGTGATGCC
>JAYUEN010000315.1:0-1397 GCA_043739185.1 Bdellovibrionales bacterium | reverse complement strand
AATGACTCAATACCTTTGCATCAATTCGTCATGCCGGTAGGTGCGCTGATAAAGGATGCCAAGGCAAGAAACAAAGTTTTTGAAGACGTTCTCCAGTTTCAAACAGAAATGCGTCCGGTTGTGGCGACAACAGACGAGTTCGTCGTTTTACAGGAAGCTGTGGCTACTGATCTTGTCGGCTAGGTTGAAAATCTGCGGCGCTGGATAATTTTCAGCATTTCAGATTTTCGCCAATTTTTGTTTCGCTATCGCTGCACCCCTCTTCAGGGATCTGGCTTCGCTAGAATTAAATCTGATTTTGATAAAATTCCCGGTTCGGCGGGCTACCCCATAAAGGGGTAATAATCTGATGTACACCGGATGTCACCATAGGAGGGTTTTCCAACTAAGTCTTTTTAGGCGTAAAGAAAGCATCGATATATGACTGAAAAAGCAATTATTGAAATATTGGAACTATTCTTTGAATCCCTAAGCGATGAAGTTCAACTGAAGATAGCAACTTCAATACGCAACAGAGTGAATGACAAAAGGGTGTCGCAAGATTCACGAGCAGAGTTGTATGAAGTAAGTCAAAAAGTTCTGGGGACCCGTAAAAAGGACGTCGATTTTAATCGCTAGGACTGAAGCAAAGTAATTTCTATTTCAAGAGTTATTCTGTCCAATTCTTTACCGCACAGCAGTTTAAGACGTTCCCTATGTTCATCATCTTTTGCATAAACAGCGGAACTCATAAGCTTTGTGTACAAAGCAATTTGATTTGCCAAACTATCCAGTTTCAAATACTTTTCAACTTCATTCATTTGGTAAATTTATCAAAAATCGTGAAGAAGTCAAATTTCCGATTTTCGCCAATTTTTGTTTCGCTATCGCTGCACCCCTCTTCAGGGTTATGGCTTCGCTTGAATTTAATCTGATTTTGATGAAATTCCCGTTTCGGCGGGCGACCCCATAGAGGGGTAATTATCTGATGTACACCGGATGGGGGCATCGGAGGAAAACTCAACTAAGTCTTTTGTGCGTAAAGTGAGAGAAATTTTGAGATTTCTTTCCAGTGTCTATAAATCGTGTTTCTTCCCATTCCGCTCGCTTTTGTCAGTTCGGGCTGAGTGACCTTCTGACCCTTAAATTGCATTTCCTTGGCAGCAGCCAGAAGTTTAGTTAGGGTGCTAGACGCTTCTTTTTGACTGGAATACTTGCCTGCTAAAACCTGCTTGTAGTGCAGTGGCATGTCTTTTTCCAATTGCATGATGCCGCGATTCTTGTACGGGCTAAATCTGTTTCTCCATGTCCATTGGCCTACTGACTTGGCAACGGACAGCACTTCTTTTGCTGGAAGTGGGTCAGGGAAGTTGCAATTAATGGAAATTGCCTTCTGGTCGGCCATTGCCTGCCATGAT
>JAYUEN010000314.1:0-1397 GCA_043739185.1 Bdellovibrionales bacterium | reverse complement strand
ACTTGGGTAAGACTACCGGCTTGAAGGTGAAGTTGTGAGCAACACTTTTGAGTATTGTTTAGATCGTAATTCTTCAGGAAAAAGTTACTTGTTTGAAAGGAGGGTTTTAATAGTGGCATTGCTTGCTATTCCAAACGTCTATAAGCTTGCTTTAGCAGGAGTTGGCTCATTGGTTGTTGGTTCAGCACTTGCCATTAGTCCTACACTTTGTCGCATGGAAGAGAAAACTGTATTTTCCTGCCAAACTGGGAAAAAATTTGCATCGCTATGTGCGTCACATGGTAGGGAAACCTCCAAGGACAGTCTGCGTTATGTATTTGGAAAACCCAAAGCAATTGAGCTTTCAATCCCTAGTAAAACTGTGTTGCCAGCTACGCAGTTTCACAACGGATCTACAAGCTATTCTCTGGGTAGCATGCATTACGTTAGATTTGTGAACGGCCAATACGAATACATAATTTATTCAAATCAAGGGCAAACCAAGATGGATGCAAGTAAGTCATTAGTGCAGCGAGGATGGCTTCAAGAAGGTGTACTAGTAGCAAAAAATACCGCCATGCTGGCTAATTTTCCATGTCGTAAATTCAAACATCCAGTAAGCGCTTTTAGGGAAAATATTGAGTATAAAAATATTAAGCTCCCAATTGTGCAGGATGCTGAAGATATTGAGCGTGTAGAAAACCTGCTCAGTGTTGATCTGGATAAGCCTTACTCGAACATTCTAGATAAATAGAATTTGAGTGATTTCTATTTTTTTACGAAAATCGTCCTATGAAAATGATTTTCATTTCACGAGCAGTTGGAATTTCGATTATGACTAAATTGAATCTTACGCAGCTGATACGGATTTTCATTCTGTCGTTGTTACTCGCAGCTTCACAGTCCCATGCAGAGATAAAGCAAGTCGGTGCAGATGCCGTACTCGCTGCCATGAAGAAAAATTTCAGAATAAATGAAAATCATAAATTCAGAGCCAGCGCTTGCAAAGCATTGCCAGACGATAAAAATAAACTACTCGTAGTGATCGCTTACGAACCACCCAATTATCCAGAGGCAACAAACTTTGAATTGCCTCTGTATATTGCAGAGCTGGATACTGCAAGTTTAAAAATATTAAGTAAATATGAAGAGAAAATTTGGCAAGATGCTGTGACTCGGCTTAACAGGCTGCTGAAAAACCCCACGCATTCGCGCAGTGCCACTCCTGGCATTTGAATTTTTCAGCTCATTTGTTCACATTACAAAATTTTCAGTCTCCTTGATCCCGTTTTCACCGATTTGAGCGTCTTTTCCCTGCATTTCCTGTCCCTCATGTCATCTGCGGACGGATTTGTCCCAGTGAGCGCATCCGCGTGAGGTTAAAAGCGGCCATGGTCAGCGCAAACATCTGATCGACC
>JAYUEN010000313.1:0-1398 GCA_043739185.1 Bdellovibrionales bacterium | reverse complement strand
GCGACCGTTATCGAGAATGGCGATCTTCTTTTCGCGTCCATTGACGCTGACTATCATTTCTTTTGACATACAAATATATTCCTCAAATATGGGTTTTTAAAATTGCCAGTTGTCGATATGAGGACGAAGAGTTGGTCAGAGGTAATGATCTAATAGCAGACTGAAACACAAGCTCGAGGATGAGAGTCGCCGCGCGTTTTGGTTTTATAGCTTGAAAATGGAAGAGTTTTCCAAATGGACAAGTATTTAATTTTTTTCACGCAGGAATCTCGCTGTTCGAAAAGCAGTTACGCTTTTCACTACCGGGGAGCACCAATATTTCCCGTAAGAAATTGTGCTCAGACCCAAATGTTCTCGATCTCGTTTAGACTATTGTCTGTTAAAAAAATCTTCTGACGTCTGCTCTCTTCGTCGCGATTTTCAGACCGCTCTCGTAGCAAACACCATCATTATAACAAATTTCTATGCTAAGTAAACATAAAAGATCACAACCCGCTTAAAACCCGTCAAAAATCCTAAATCTCGACCAAAACCCCCACATTGACCCCGCGTCAAATCGAACCACCACCAAACGCCGCAAAATCGTGCACAACGCTAAACCTCACACTCACAACAAATCCCGGCAAAAAAACCGCATTTTTCACCCCGTATCAAAACAACTCAACCACAAATTTTCCACCGCCACCCCGCCCGTCACGTCTCTACGTCCGCCTCTTCCAAAATCCATCGATCCACCGCGCTGTACCGGCATTTTTACCGGCAAAATTAAACTTTACAAAGCTATTCGAACATCGTTATAGACCCGTATATATTGGATCCATCACAAAATGTATACCGGCAATATTTGTGGCAAGATCAATCTGACAGGCACATCTAAAAGAACCACGACGTATAATTGGTCTATCGGATATATCAGAGACAAAAGATCACCCACCCCAAAAAGCGAAGCCGTCTCGCGGGTAATGAGCGCCAACCGGGCAAAAAACTCAAAACCCGAGGTCCTACTCCGCAAAGCTCTCTGGCAAGCGGGCCTCAGAGGCTATCGTCTGCACCGAACAGTCAGCACCGGGAGCGGTAGCGACTGGGTTCCCAAACAGACCAAGCCAAACCTTAAATCCCAAACCCAAACCGTCCGACCGGACATCAGTTTCGTCGGAAAAAAGCTCGCGATCTTTGTAAACGGCTGCTTCTGGCAATAGTCGAATTTGGACTTTTTCCCGGCGATCGATAGATTCTTGATTCACAACTATGAAGCCAAGAATTTACGAAAGTTTTTTTCTAACGGCGAGTTTTTATGAATCTTGAATTCAAGCAGTAAGTGCAACTCACTTTAGTTGCTCCAGTTCTTTGAAATAGACCTCATTGGGTGATTTATAGCCCAGCGATTTGCGAGGGCGG
>JAYUEN010000312.1:0-1398 GCA_043739185.1 Bdellovibrionales bacterium | reverse complement strand
CCTTTTCCCCATGTTGGTGTCTAAGTAACTACAATCTGGGTTTAATTTTAAAAAAGGCTAGCTATCTTTCTAGATCTCATGAAATATCCGGGCTAGAGCAATACCAACTTTAAGTCTCTTTTGTTCCGACATAAATACTCCTAGGAAATGGGGCTAAAAACTAAATTGTCAGCCAGGTGTCAAAAGAAATGACGCCTAACTGATCAGGTGAGTTCTGTTGCCACAAATAAGATACCATTTAATAGAACTTCAAGCCCTGTGCCGAATGCGAGGAAGCTCTTTTGCCAAATGTGATAAAAGTCACTAATCAATAAATCAGTACGTCTCGTTTCGATACCTTGATGCAAATCTGAAAACCAATGTCTAACAAAAGGCCAAAGAAAATCTTCATTTCAAAAGAGATGGCTTCAATCAATTTGTATCAAAACAAGAAAGCTCTTCAACGGGTCGGGGCATTCATTAAAATGATGAAGAATCACCGCAAATCTAAAGAAATGTGGAATTTATTCCGAACTTGATTGCAGGAACAAAATTTAAGAGATGGGGCATTTTTCTGAAAATTAAAACGAGGCAGCATTTAGAAAAAACAGCATTTTTGATGCCAGGACAAGGCTCATATACCGACACGTTACTCATGGAGTTAGTTCAGGATTATCCAAGTCTTAAGGGGCATATTGAAATAGCGAATTCAATCGTTAGAAAATATCTTGGCAAAGATCTTGGCTTAATCTTGCACGCAGATCCTTCGGGTCAATACGAGCCAATTGAGAATGATTTTGAACTTTCACAATGTGTTGTCTATCTTTTAGATTATTTCTGCTACTTACTCATTGAGCAGCAGGGAATTAAGCCCGACTTTTTGGTTGGCCACAGCCTCGGAGAGATTCCGGCATTGGCGGCGTCGGGTGCATTCAACTTTGAACAGGGACTACAGATCATTTGTCATCGAACCGCGGCGGTTCGTGATTTTTCAAAACAGGGCAGAATGTTAGCTGTTTTTTGCGATCTCGACAGAATCAAATCGTTATTAAAATTTTTGTCAAATCCCTCTCTCTCAATCGCTGTCTTGAATAGCAGTCGACAAATTTTGGTTTCTGGAGACGATCAGTCTATTGCGCAAGTTGAGAATTTAGCTTTGGCGGCTGATATTTCGACTGCTGTTATTAAATCGCAATATCCTTTTCATTCGGACTCTCTTTTTAAGGCATCTTGTGTTTTTTATGAAAAAATTAAAAATATTAAAGTGAGCCCATTCCTAGTTCCGGTTTATTCTCCCATAAAGAGACAGTTTTACAATGATACCAATACGGTTCTTGAATCTTTGGCTTTGCAGCTTATAAAAAGAGTCCACTTTTCAGAGGCTCTTAATGCTCTTTACCAAAAAGACGTGCGTTGCTT
>JAYUEN010000311.1:0-13175 GCA_043739185.1 Bdellovibrionales bacterium | reverse complement strand
TGACTATCAAAATTGGGCGATTTCACCATCTACTCCTGGCGGTCAAATTCGATACAAAATATTATGGAAATCCAATGAAGTTGGGAGCGAATCTATTTGCAAACTTTTAAGGTTTAAAAGCGGAGTCGCCGTTCCTCGCCACTTGCATCCCGAAGGCGAACTGACTTGTGTCTTGGCGGGCTCTTTCATTCAGGCCAAGAGCCTGCAAAGCAACTACTCTCAAGATGAAGTCGATCGATACTGTAAGGGAGATATCATATGGATGCCAGCAAATAGCATTCATGGCGCTGCCACAGTAGACGGAAGCACAGGAGTTACAATTTTAAGCTTCACTCCAAAAAATGTTTTGTTTAAATTTTAGATCTTGATTGGATTTACTCATGACTAAGTTCAAAGCATTCTACCTACTTTCAATGTTTTTTTTCTTTGTACTGATTCCGGGAGGCTTGCATCTGGCTCATGCAGATGAGTTGCCAGGTCTAACCGAGGGATTTGACGTCAATGATGTCAGCTTTTTATTTCCTTTGAAAGATGGCAAACCACTGCCGGCTTTAAATTTGGTAGCAAACTCACTGATTAGCACTGAGATATTTGGTCAAGTTCTGACTTTTGAAAAAAAATATAAGCAGGATGCTTTACCTTATAGCGATGCCAAAAATATTTCGCAAGCCTCAAATTGGTATGTCACAAGCATGCGTTTTGATCCTTGCGGCGACACTATGATTTTGAAAGACATGAACTCCGCCAGCAACCAAGATGAATTTTCGCTGGTTCGTAAGGGCCCTGCTTGTGTGCCTCGACTGAGATTAGTTGTGCAGCCATTTAATGACTTCGGATTTCCCTACCCGACTGCATTGCATCTTTTATATAGTCTCAATTCTTCAGCCGGGAATTCTTTTATTGATGCCCTCGCCTTGGCTAAGCAAACTGCTTTAACAAATTATAGTTTGAAAACAACAGGCCTACCTTTGGCCATTCACCCCTCATTATTTTTCGAAGCACAGAGCCTGGATATGCAGGCCGTTGCGAACGTTCTCAAGTCCGCCGTACTGACGACTCTCGCGCATCCAGGGGTCAAAATTGACATTGTCACCTTAATTATTAGAGCCTCTGTCAATCATTGGAAGTTTGTTGGAGGCACAGTTCGCGAAGCTAGATGGCAGAGATTTGTCACCGAGTTCTCTCAGCAGTTTAATAATGGCAGCGACCCTGAAATTCTCAGCGGAGTAGAAGATTTAAATTGTACAATTTTTTCAGTTTGTCTGCTGAAACCACTCCCCGTGAAAGCTGAATTAAGTCCTAAGGGCGTGATCGTGAGTGAAATATTTCAAGACAATGCTGAAATGAAACTCAATCAAACTCCTGGTCACCGTACGAATGAAGTCCTAATAAAAGCTGAAACGATTGATCAAGTAAGTCAGGTACATTTTTTCAACACCAATTGCGTAAGCTGCCATCAGTCATCAAATCTTCGTGATCGTGAAATGCTACATACTCAAGACTCTGAAGAAAAAATCTATTGGGATGGCTTGACCCCTTTTGTGCCCAAGAAATATTTGAATGCATTCACCAATAATGTCATCAACTTTGGCTATTTTGGAACTATTCCCAGAATTAGTACCCGGACGGCAGCAGAGTCACTCTATGTAGCTCACATGATCAATGCATCACGTGGACTAAAGAATCCGGCGGCTCGGATTTCTGATCACAATCAATTTTGGCAATGCATTGTCTCACAAGACGATTCAAGCTCATGCTTTAAAATATTAACCTCACTTAAGGAGAACCTATGAGAAAAACATTAAACACCCTGATTTTTTTAAGTACTATTTTAAGTACAACCGCAAGCTTTGCTGCCGGTGAATTCAATCTAAAGGACTTAGATAAACTGCAAACTTGCGCTCCGGGCACGATTCAAGAGAAGAATGGTCAGATGGCCTTAGATTTTCTTGAGGCCTTCGTTTGGTGGAATGCAAAAGACCAGTTGAACATGGTGGGTGATGACTATATCGCATGGCACGCATCACTTGCTGGCCTTCTTGAAGCCTATCCACAATATAAAGGCCATGTCCCTTTTGAAAAAGGTCAGTGGACTAAAGCTACTTACGTTGAGACTTTGAGTTTTCTTTCCTATGCCAATGATTTAAGTCAGTACAAAGTGAAGCCGACTCGTGTGGATTGCGTTGGTGATGATACGGTTGTTTTGCTGACCGATTTCACCGGCTTTCAATTGCGCCGTGATGATACCACCGGTTGTCCCACTCATGGTGTGGCGTTTGGCTCACGAACTCACATCGATGTGACATTTAAAAACTATCCTGCAACCTCGACCGGAAAAACCGAACGTCGTTTGGTCTCTCGAACTTATTCTCACTTAGATGATTTGGTCTCAGCCAACGTCAGAATAGATCTAGCTAAAATTGTAGGAGACCCAAAGCATCCGAATCCACCCAATATTACTATGAACCCAGCCAATTGTAAAACTCGCGCCCAGATACTAAAAGAATTTCAAGATCAAGTGAATTTGTAAAGCCGAATCGCCTTTACTCTTTGTTGCGAATGATTGACGAGAGGCTTCGGGTAATTCCAAGAACTGCGATCCGCTTCGGGATCATGAAGTACATGGCTTGGCGCAGACTTCAGTTCAGGTACAAATTTTTTGATATAGCTTCCGTCTAGGTCAAACTTTGCGCTTTGAAGCCAAGGATTGAAGATTCTAAAATACGGCTGAGGGTCGCATCCTGTCGAAGCGGCCCATTGCCAGCCACCATTATTAGGCGCCAAGTCTCCGTCGAGAAGCTCTTTCATGAAATGCTTTTCACCCCATCGCCAATCGATCAATAGATCTTTTGTTAAAAAGGAGGCCACAATCATGCGCACGCGATTGTGCATCCAGCCTGTTGTTGAGAGCTCCCTCATCCCGGCGTCAACAATAGGAAAGCCCGTTGTGCCTTCTTTCCAGCGGGTAAACCAGGCTTCATTATTTCCCCATTTTATATTTTCGTAATGAGAAAGAAAACTTTTTTTCTCTACGTCAGGCCTGTGAAAAAGAATTGAATAGTAAAACTCCCGCCAAACGAGTTCCTTTAAGAACTGACTAGCGCCTGACTTTTCTTGCCAGTTCAAATTATCTAGATCCAAAGCCCTTATCACTTGGGGAACACTTAGACTTCCATTTTTAATATAGAGGGAGAGTCTTGATGTTCCGGAGCTTGCAGGGAAATCTCTCTTTTCATTGTAGGTCTTAAGCTTTGATTTAAAGCCCTGAAGAGATTTAAAAGCGACAAAAAAACCTGCTTCGGGCACAAGAATAGTAACTTGCCTTTTATTAACTTTTTCAAAATCATCGAGACTATCAGAAAAAGGGAAATCACCATGCTTTGTGATCTCCGACCAATTCAATTTAAACAGCCGAGCAATGCGCCCCTTTCGATTGTAATAGTCAAAAAGCCTGTCATGGACTTTGAGTCGGTCCTTTCCTTCAGAACTTGCAAGCTTATCAAACCACTTGCGAGCAAAAGGCGAATAGATCTGATAAAAGTCGCTTAATTTATCACTTTTTAAAATTTCGTGGGGCTCAAAGAGTAGGTGATCTCGGGAGTGAAAGATAGGAATACCCTCAGCCGCCAAAAACTTCTCAAAATGCTCATCCCGAGCTCGGGCATAGGGTTCATAATCACGACTCCAGGTGATCAGTGCAGGGCGAGCTATTTTCTTTGATCTACAATATTCAAATATTTTTTGAAATGCCTCTTGAGGAGAACAATCGACAACTAAAAGATCACCCCCTTGATCTCTAAGATCTTCTTTGAGGGCCTTAAGTGTTTTCAGAAAAAATGCAAATCGATTGTGCGAAAAATCAGATCTCGAAAGAAATTTAGTATCAAAACAAAATATGCCCAAAGTCTTAGCCTGATTGCGCCTCCAATTCTGCTTTAATGCTTCGTTGCCAGGAATTCGCAAATCTCTTCGGAACCAATGAATGCCCCAATCTTCAGTTTTCACGCGGAACCCACGGAAAAAAGCGGTTCGTGCGCTTTTGATAGGCTTGAAAAAACTCTCTCTTTGATGAAAGGGACTGTTCTTCAGCTGGCGGCACGCCAGTAACATAGTTTAGCAGGACAAACATTAGAGTAGGCGAAATCAATGAAAGATAGCCTTGGGGGTTTGAAAATCCAAAACACGAGAAGCCGCACCAAATTATCCACTCAAAAAAATAGTTAGGGTGCCTAGAGTAGCGCCAAAGTCCTGAATCGCAAACCAGGCCCTTGTTTTGAGATTTGCTTTTGAATTTCTTTAATTGCATGTCTGATATGGATTCTCCAATGACTCCAACAAAGCTAATGCCTACGGCTAAGATGTCGATCCAACTTAACGGCAAAACACTTTGTGAAGCTAACATAAAAGGAATGCAGAGAATTGGCTGGCTTATGGCCTGAAATTGAAAAAACCAAAAAAACTTTCTTTTTGTTGATTCTTGCCAGGTATCTTTGATCTTTGTGTAGCGAAGGTCTTCCTCCGGAAACTTTATCTTAAGCCTTAGCCAGAGATGAGTGCCAAGTCTCACACTCCACACTAATGCCAGGGCGGAAAACAGCATTCGCCTCCCCACCTCACCTTGACCCAGAAAACCATATATTACGGCAATTAGGCCGACACCAAATGACCAGGCAACATCTACCAGACTATAAAAATTTAAGCGGACGGCCAAGCGCCATGAAAAAAACATAATTACGATGCCAATTAAGACGCCAGAAAAAAGGAGCAAACTAGTTGTCATTTAATATTACCTTGTTGGCAAACCACTATGTCTCTTTCGACCAAATTCGACTCAATCATTGCACATACCTTCACAATATAATTCGCCCTATTATCAAGCTGATCATAAAGATACATCCTTTATTTCAGACTTTTCAATGATATCAGTGAGAATTATGTTTGTATAGTTTTTTCTATACAAACTGAGGCAGGCGTGTTATCCTTTCTTTGTGAGTTTAACTAAATATTCGCTTCGTCAAATTGTAGATGTAACAGGAATTACCGAGTTCACGCTTCGGGGCTGGGAGCTTAGGTACGGGGCATTTGCGCCTGTACGAACCAAAACTGGTCGGCGTAGATACAATTCAAAAGATTTGCAAAAGGCCATACTTCTACGCGAGCTCGTCAAGAGGAATCATAAGATCAGTAATATCGCCGGATTCAAATTGAGCCAATTAAAAAAGATGATGGGGTCTGAATCAGAATTAATGCCATCATCTGCACCAATTAATAAAACTGAGATTCAAGAAGTAATGAAGAATCTTTCTTTACAGGATTGGGGCCAACTAGAGGTTCAGCTTGCAGCTGTATTCAAAAGATTGAGGCCTCTCGAATCCATTTTAGAGTTCTTTATGCCTTTACTTGAACATATTGGATACGAAGTCGCCTCCGGAAGATTGAGCATCGCACAAGAACATATTCTTTCCGCAATGCTCAAGCAGAATTTAAACCGCTTAATTCAATCAAGGCATCAAAGCTCTAAATTTAAAATTGTAGTCGCCAGTCCCGAGGGAGACTTTCACGAACTTGGGATTCTCGCAAGCCACGCCATCGCGAATCAGCTTAAGCTTTGCTCTATCTTTATTGGCCCAAATACTCCTAAAGATCAACTCTGCGAAACAGCTAGTCGCTTCGGTGCAACTCATATCCTTTTAGGCTCTACAGTCTCTAAAAATGAAGGCGCCAAAGATGATTTTTATTCATTCATTCATTTCTTAGATAAAAATTTATCTAAAAATATTGCGTTCTGGCTCGGCGGAAGAGCTTGTCAGCCAATTGCATTAAAGAGAGAAGTTCTTCAGCTCAAGTCTCTTGTCGATCTCGAGCAACAATTATCGAAACTCAAAAAAACTAGGATAGGTAATGATTAAATTAATAAGTCTACTTTTAATGATCGGAGAGTTGTCTATGGCATCTAATTTACAAAAGGCAAAAAACGCCTTTGATCACTTAGATAAAGACCACATGAATATTGTTGAAGAGTTTTATGATCAGAATGCGGTCTTTCAGGATCCCCTTCATAAAATCACAGGAACGAAAGCCATTCGAGAGTATTACAGCGGGCTTTACAAAAATGTAGAATCAATTCGTTTTGAGTATAAGAGAACCTCAGAGGCCGAAGACCTTGTGACTCTTGAATGGCGCATGTATCTAAAATCTCCTTCCTTGAATTCTGGTCAAGAAGTTACTCTAGATGGGGTTTCACTCATCACATTCGGCGGCAAAGAAGGCAAAGTGATTTTTCACCGAGACTACTTTGATTTGGGTGAATTCATCTATGAGCGCATACCAATTCTGAGATCGGTAATTGTTTTCATAAAAAATAAAATGAAGGGGCTATAATGAAACTTATAAAACAATCGATATTCGTTCTGACGCTATTGGGAACAATCAGTGCTCCCGCTCAAGATTTGCAAGCTCTTAAGTCTCAGATTCTCGAGCTTGCAGCATCGTATTCGGGCCAATCTGATCCTGACGGCTCCAAAGCGAAAAGTTTTGAGCCGCTAATTGCAGAACTGCTAGCTCTTTCGGCTCCAAAAACCATGCAAGAGAAGGCTGTCGCAGCTGTCGGCGCATGGAAGCAAATATGGGGACCCTATTCATACAACAATAGCGGTGCTGCGCCTTCTGGCCTTGATCCAAATAATATTTATCAGGTGATTTCGAAAACGGGATTTTATACCAATGTCGGAATCTATGATTTCTTGGGCCTTCATCTTATTGGTTTACTAAAAGGTCAGTACTCTGTTTCCCAGGAGAAAATCGGAGTGCAATTTAAGCAAAGCGGCATTCTTCTTGAGGCTGTTCCTAAGCCTTATACTCTTGCCGACCTGCCAGCACTGAAAGAAGAGGGAAAGCTTTGTCTTTTAGAGTTTCCAAAATTTTTGCCACCTGTTGGAATTAAAGGCGTATTGATTGAGGTCTTTGATGACCCTGATTTGCGCATTACTTATGGCGAGCAAGAGGGAAAGTCAGCTAAAACTCTTTATATAATGAAGCGAGTTCAAGCCCTCAGCTATTGAGTTGGTGCGGCATACGTTTCATAGACTGGTGGCAATTTAGTGAAATCATCTACCTTTAGCCGTTCAGTTGAATTGGCAAAATTGGCGGCACGAGTTGGTGTCAAAGAGCTCCGCTCAGGAAATCTGAAATCACGTTTGGAGCAAGCCGTCTTGATCGCCAATAGTCTTTCGCGCCTAAAGGGTGCCGCCATGAAAGCTGGACAACTTCTGAGCTTAGATCTTAGCGATTATTTCCCACCCGAAGCTATCGAGGTTTTAAGCCAATTGCAAAATGCTGCCACCGCTCAGCCTTTTGCGCAAATCGAAGCGATTCTCAATCATGAACTCGGCACAGCTAAGCTGAGCAAAATTGAGCGACTTTCCGCAAACCCAATCGGCATTGCCAGTATCGGACAAGTGCACCGGGCCCATTATCAAGGCCGAGAAATAGTTCTGAAAGTGCAATATCCTGGAGTTTCGGACTCGATTGATTCTGATTTGAAAATATTAAAAACAATTGCGTCGACTTATTGTCAAATGACGGGCCGACAAATGAAACTTGAATCTTTGTTTCAGGAGTTCCAAACAATTCTGCACCAGGAGGTCGATTATCTTTGTGAGGCGAATTTTCAAAAAGAATACGCATCTCTAATTAAAAAGATCGATTCGCAAAGCGGCTTCAAATACCACGTGCCTGAGGTCTTTGATGAAATTTCAACTGCGCACGTGTTAGCAATGAATTATGAGTCCGGCCTCACACTGAAGTCTTGGATTGCCACAAAGCCCGAAATTGCAAATCGCGAAGCTTTAGCTCACTCAGTTTTAGATCTCTACTTTCATGAATTTTTCTCATGGGGTCTTGTCCAAACCGATCCCAATTTAGCAAATTTCTTGATCCGAGAAACAGGCCCGCAGCCAGTTTTGGTTCTGTTAGATTTTGGCGCCACTCGAAGATATTCTGACAGCTTCATTCGCGACTACACACAGCTACTGCATTTTGCTGCCGAAGGTGATTCGACTGCATTGAAAACTCATGCAATTCAATTTGGCTTGATAGATGAGCGCGAGTCAAAACCTGCTTTTGCTGCCTTAGAGCAAATGCTAAAAACTGCCATTCGACCATTTTTTACTTCTCAATCTGACCAAAATAAATTTGATTTTTCTGACCTAGATCACAGTCTAGACTCTCAGACTGCTGCTAAAATCTTGACTGAAGAATTAGTTTACAGCCCTCCCCCTTACAGTCTAGTCTTTCTTCATCGAAAATTGGGCGGAATATATTCTGTTTTAAAAAGTCTGAATGTGAAATTAGATGTTTCAAGCTATTGGCAAAGGATGCTTGAGCATTCATCAAAGTTAAGATGAGAACAAGACTAACTTATTTACGAGGCTGCACTAGCCGGAGCCTTTGTATTAACAATAATGCGCAAGATATTACTTCTCGAAACAATACCCTGTAAATGGCCATTCGCATCAGCTACAATTATTCGATGAACTGGGCTCGCGAGAAATAGTCTATACACATCAATAAATGTACTTTTAGTTGAGAGAGTGACAAGCTTGCTTTCTTTAGGCAAAAGACTAAGACAGCTTTCGATTGATTTATCTAATTTTTTTGCAGCTGCTAGTTTTAACAGGCTACCTTCACTAACAACACTGACAACCTTATTAGCCAAATCCACCACTGGCGCTCCACTAATTTTGCTTGTTGTGAGCATTATAATTGCTTCTCGAACCGTCATTTTCAGAGTTACCGTTACTACATTACTTGTCATAAAATCTTTTACATCCACTTGCCAATTCCAGTTCATATTAAATGTTAATCTTAAGTTAAGATTCTATACGTTACTTACGATATTCTCAATTGATAAGGCGCCAATTGGATATTAGTTAGACCAAAAGAATTGCCAACCTATGAGAAAAAATCCTTTGTTATTGAGAGAGTTATTAAAAAATTAAATTACGTGCAGGACTTTTCGATAGGTCCAGACTAAATTTTGTCCTCATAGTCCTTTAAATTTCTGCTGCCATTATGCAAAATGGATAATATATAGTGATTGACGAATCCTAATCGCGAAAATCTATACTGTTTTTTAAAAGTCGGAGATTTTATGAAAAATGATTTAACTACAATAGATATTGGCATTCCTACTGAAGATCGAAAAAAAATTGCTGATGGCCTCTCGAGACTCCTAGCAGATTCTTATACCCTTTATTTAAAAACTCACAATTTTCATTGGAATGTGACCGGGCCGATGTTTCAAACTTTGCATCTTATGTTTGAAACTCAATACAGTGAACTTGCTCTTGCGGTAGATTTAATTGCAGAACGTATTCGCGCACTCGGATTGCCAGCACCAGGCACCTATCATGAGTTTGCAAAGCTTACCACAATCAAAGAACCCACAAGTATTCCTAACGCCAAAGAGATGATTCATCAGCTCGTTGCTGGTCAAGAAGCCGTAGTTAGAACTGCAAGGTCTATTTTTTCAGTGGTTGAGTCAGCTCATGATGAAGTGACGGCGGATTTGCTTACACAGCGGATGCAGTTACATGAGAAAACTGCTTGGATGCTGAGAAGCCTGCTGGCCGAGTAAAATGGGTGCCACCTAGGATTTCGTAATTCAACGCAGTAAAAACCCGAAATCAAATGCCTTTTTCGCCGCCTCTTTTTCGGGCCGTGGCAAACGGAGAGCTATTATAGCCGTCAGCAATTGAGTTTTTAAAAGTACTGCCCAGAGAACAGCACGCTATTGGTATTTTTATGAATAACATAAAATCGAAAGGGTCGGTCTGCGCGAAAGACTTTTTTCTTCTCTAGAGGTGGCGCGCCGGTCGCCCTCATTTCGGAAACTGTCGCGGCCGCAGCTTCGGTTCCCGCTTCATCTACCTCAATGAAGGCCTTATGAATTATGTCTGAAACATAGAGAATCTCTTTTGTTGGAGCCATTATCTTTCCGAGTTCGGCTTGACCCGGATCAAAGAGCCGCTTGATACCAAGTTTTTGCAAACGAGAGGAGAGCCCCACCAACTCCGCCTCGATTTTAAAACGTGGAATACTAACTTCGACATTTTGTTCCTTTAAACTTTCTAATATCGTCTCTAATTTATCAAAGTCCGCGTGCGACATTTTCACACTTGGGCGCGGGAGAACCGCGAGAAAACATACTTCGCCCCCCTGGTAATCCATGCGCAAGGCCTGTACTTCTTTGTCCTCGTAGTAGGGGTGGTATTGAGTCTGATTCATCATCAAAACTTTGCGCGTCGATCCTTCGGAGGTGTGAAAAGCAGCCTCTTTGCTGAAAAGGGCACTGAACGGCGCAAGCCATTTAGCTTTGAAGTAAATTGCATTGGCAATAAGAAGCAAAGTCTTGGTTGTAACTTTACCTGGAGCGAGAATCTCTTTGATCTTTGAGTTGGTTTTTTTCTCAACCCAACTATTCACTTCTTTTCGTGCAGCTTCGGGGTCATTCGCGTAGTTGAGCGAATGGAGCTCTCCTTTGAAATATTTCTCGATTTCGGCGATATACTCCTTATGATAGCTATGCTTGCTGCTCGGCCACATACTATTGGCAATCGATAGTTCAAACTCTTTGGAGGACGTAAACACTTTTAGTTTAGTTTCGATTTCGTCTGGCTTAAAATCTTTAAGATCTAAGACTTCGCGCAATTCTTGTTTCGTTTGGTTCTCGGCACCTGACTCTAGCATCGCTAGGGCAATCCATATCGAAAGCCCAGAAACAATCGCGCTTTTATTCGCGGGTTGGTCCTGCTCTAAATTCATCGCAAATTTGTTCCACGGCAATCTCTCGATCGCTTTTGCGCTAGCAATTTTACTAAATAGCCCCAAGAAAACTCCAATGATGATTAAGTATTTCATATTGAAAATATGTTATCATGCGGCCTTACGTTGGCAAGAAGAGCGCATACTTTCCGCGGCACAGTCATGGTTTTTTGGCATGCTCGTCACAAAAGATTTCAGTATGGGATCAAATTAAATGCACCGATGGGCAGGCCTTCATGATTGGCTATATAAATCCGGTGCCCAATCAACCAGTAGGATCTCCCGCTTTTTGCCCCCAAAAGAAATCGCAGATCTTTTTCTTCTGATGCCAATTTGATTTTGACGAATTGATCGCTAGAGGCAGTCTCGCATTGTGCCTTCTTTCCCAATTTCTCTAGCTGTTCTTTAAACGAGAAATTCGAAACTTGGGATGAGTCCATTTTCTCGGAGGCCCATAAATCAGAAATCTTGGGGCGCTTGCGATTATCATAAGGGTTAATTTCAAGACTCGGTGGTGCATCTAGCATTTTCTCAACTTCTTGAATTCGAATATAAAACTCGGTGCAGCTATTATTACACACAGTAGCCAAAGCAAAAAGAGACTCTTCACCATCACATAATGCACTTACATTGACTTGAAAATCGGACTGCATAAAGTCGTTCAACTCTTTCAAAGTCCTTGTTCTCGGCGCCTGAATGAAATTCTTTTGAGCCCACATCACAAACCCAGCCTGTTTTTCATTCAAGCTTACAATAAATTCCGCAGCTAAACTTTTTCGCTGAAAAATACCAATAAACTCATTGTATCCAATTAGGGCCACCACAATAATGAACGAGGTTCCGTAATTGACAAGTGCCACTTTACTTGTTGGCCACTGCAGTTTAAAAATTAGGTCTATCGCTAGAAATACGTAATAGATTGCGGCCGAAACAATCAGATATGAGCCAAAAATATATTGTTTAAATGAAATATAATCAAAACGCTGAAAGGGCTGAAGTTTCGCCCAAACGAAAAGCACACCCAACCAAGCTAGGACGAAATAAACTGGTAAAAAAAAGCGTAACATTAACAAATGCTATCGGAATCGGAATTGAGGCGTCAATCGTCAAAGCTTAGCTTTGAAGTTTATTTAAACTATTTTTTATTCAATAATTTTATAAGCTCCCCCGAAGCGCTCAAGCCCTCCTGGCCGGCAAAAACAAAGACTTCTTTGAAATTCGCATTATCATCTAAGAACAAAATAATATGTTCATTATCTTTCACTTCGAAGTGAGAAGCATAAAATGCTTGAATGGGCGATTTAACTGTCCCCTTTTCATGCTCGAGTTCAATCAAATACTCATCTATTGCCGGTTTTTTCCAAACTTTTATAATTGAATCGTTTTTAATTATTGTCGATTTAAAAACCTTAACCACCTTATAGAGTCCCGCAAAATCGCGATAAATCGTCTCGTGTAACTTTTGAAAATGTGTCTCTTTCGGAAAATGAACCAATATTTGCTGAAACAAAAATCTGTCTTACGCTACTTGGGTTGAACAGATTCTTTTCCCGATACCATAAGGTTTTGGGTATTCGGCTCAATTTTTCTTGGAATTTCGATCAGAAAAGCACAGCCACTGCCGGGCTGATTGCGAATTGTGACTTTACCCTGCAATAAATGAACTGCCCGCTGCACAATTGTAAGCCCTAAACCAAGGCCACTTTGATCAATGCCTCCTGAGACAAAGGGTTTAAAGAGATTTTTCATTACTGCAGGCTGTAGACCGCCACATTGGTCCTCAATTTCGATGATCACATTCGCAACTGATTCGCTAGCTCGTAAAACAATTTTTCCACTTTGTTTAGTAAACTTCAAAGCATTCTGGATCAGGTTTGCGATAGCCGACAAGAGAAGCTGACGATCGGTTTCTAATACGATATTGGACTTAACTTCGCTGGTTAAAATTTGAGATTTTAATTGAATTTCACTTTGGGCCGTCAAAAAAATTTGATCAATTAATATATGTAGTTCAAATTTTTCAATTAAAACTTCGGGATCAGCTCGCATACGCACTTCAGATAACGAGCGATCAATTAAATCACGCATTCTTATCAAGTTCGCTCGAAGTACTCTTGCCGTACTGCCGCCAGTGCCAACGAGTCCTTCCTTAATCATCTCGGCCGCAACCGTGGCGCTCGAAAGCGCGTTTCTCAATTCATGAGCAAGAGTTCCCAAATGCTGAACTTCTCGCTCTTCACTGGCTTGAACACTGCGAAACTGAAACTCTGAAACGGCTGAAGCAATAGCGATATCAAGACACATATTCAAATCATTAAAATCTTTTGAGGAAATATTGGCTTTACGGCTAT
>JAYUEN010000310.1:0-13176 GCA_043739185.1 Bdellovibrionales bacterium | reverse complement strand
TTTAGCTTCAGGCGAAGGAGCGTTGTAAAGCGCATTGCACATCAATTCATCTGCCACTAATTTAACATCTAAAATTAAAGATTGATCTTTACTTGATTCAGAAAGTGCGACTACTAATTTTTCAAGAGCAGCAGATTTTTGCTCAAAATTTTTGAATTTAATTTGAATTTTGGTAAGAGCTTTTTCAGTACTACTATTGGTAGAGTCTGGCTTAACAATAGTGCTCAGCGGATACTTAAAAAATATTTTGGGCTTTTCTAACATTATTTGCGAGCTCAAAATCTGCCGCTGATGATCTTCAGTCGAGCTTTGAACCACATGTTTAAATTTGTGATCGACAGCTAAATTGAGCAAGCGCTCCGGAGAAATTTTATTCCCAACACCAATTCCGTGGGAGGAATAGTTTCCCTCAAAAGAAAAGTCATCGAGCTCTACAACTTCACTTTCGTGGCCTTTTAGTTTTAAGGAAGAACTTTGACTCTTTCTCATCTCTTAGAATTAATTATAGGGTTGAATTCTTCAAATCCTAGTCTTGTTTCAATTTATAATGAATATAATCGAGGCTAGTTTAAACAATTTTCAATTGAGCATTTATTACCAGGAGCATGACATAGCTCGCAAAAAGCGAACTATGTCATGCTCCTGGTAATAAGGACGTTTTTTGTTATCACTTTTGTAAAAACTAGCGCGAGCCACAATAAAATTCAAATGGGTGCAACTATCAAGTATCTTAGCCTCCACCTAGGTATTTCAAACTTTAAGATAGGGGTCTAGTTATGGGTATTCACATGCAATCTATTATCTCGATGACATTCGGTTTGCTTTTAACAGCAACACCACAGTTATTTGCGCAGTCAGTTGCTCAGCCTGGACATGAATGTTCCTTTAACTATCGAATGGTCACTTTAAATTGTATTAATCCTGACAGTGGAACGGATATCAGATTGAGCGTCAGCGAGTTTCAGGAGTGCAAAGACGGCAAAATTTCAAAATTAGATAAGAGTAATTTTGGAATTGTTTTATCAGAGCCAAATGATGATTCAGCTGGATGGCAGACGAGTGTACAATATTCGAGCAAAAGAACTCATATGGACGATCGAGATGGTGATGAGACTATGGTATTGCCAGTTTCTGCAGAAATTAAGTCTTCTAATTCGGTTTATAAAATCGATATCACTGAGAACACCGAGCCAGATTTTGAAGGCTCTACTGACACCGAACGGCACTATATTGGGTCTTTCAAAGGCTTTTCTAAAACCGGAGCCCCCACTTCGAGTGGTAAATTTGATTGTTCAGTGGGAATTTAAAGTCTCAAATACCCTGCAGCTTGTCAAAGTAGGAGTCTAGGATTGGACTGTATTAAAAAGCCCCGCTAGAGTTGTTGGTCCAGAGAGGGACCAATGAACTCAAATGCAAATCATCAGAAATTTATGAAAAGGGCGATCGAACTTTCGAAGCTCAATGTTGAAACCAGAGGCGGCGGTCCATTTGGAGCAGTGGTCGTTTTAGATCAGAAAATTATTGGTGAGGGCTGGAACAAAGTTACGCTTACCAATGATCCCACCGCCCATGCAGAAGTTGAAGCCATTCGCGAGGCCTGCAAAAACCTGAATAATTTTGAATTAGCTGGTGCCGAAATTTATACAAGTTGTGAACCCTGCCCGATGTGTTTGTCTGCTATTTATTGGGCGCGATTGTCAAAAATTTATTACGCCAACACTCGGGCGGATGCGGCCGCGATTCAATTTGACGACGAATTTCTTTATCAAGAAATACCCAAGGATTTAAAATCACGTAAAATTAGTATGCAACAAGTTTGCAGAGATGAAGCATTAAAAGTTTTTGATATTTGGAATCATAAAATCGATAAAGTTCGGTATTAAAATTTGAGGTTAAAACTTGAATCAAGAAATTTTTGATTGGTTATTATTATTAGGTCGTTGGCTGCATATTACAGTTGGCATTACTTGGATTGGGACATCTATTTTTTTTATGTGGCTCGATCGAAGTTTCGAATTCAATGAAAATTCTAAGAGTCCGGGCCATATTGGGGATCTATGGATGGTTCATGGCGGCGGCTTTTATCATGTTGAAAAACTCTTAATTGGCCCTACGAAAGTACCTGAACATCTTCACTGGTTTAAATGGGAATCCTATTGGACCTGGATGAGTGGCGTATTTTTAATCGTCATGATTTTTTATACGGGAAATGGCAGCTTTTTACTCGATTCATCGATTTCAAATATTGGCTACTGGCAGGCCATCGGCTTAAGTGTTTTTTCAATTGCGGGATCTTGGTTTTTTTATGATATCTTGTGGGAGCAGAATTTTGTAAAAAGCAAAGCCTATCTTGGTCATATTCTGACTTTATTGTGGCTTTCTGGAATGTCCTATTTTCTGTGTCATCTCCTGAGTGGCCGCGCTGCCTATATGCATATGGGTAGCATGTTGGGAACCTGGATGACCGCAAATGTTTTTTTGCGGATCATTCCCCGCTTGGTAAAAGGAGTGGCGGCCGCAAAACGCGGCGAGCCGGTCAATCAAGAATGGGCTATCAATGCAAAAAATCGCTCAACCCATAATACATATTTAACTCTGCCCGTAATCTTCATCATGATTAGCAATCATTTTCCCAATACCTATGGTCATAAATTAAATTGGCTCATTTTACTCTTAATAAGTGCTGCCGGCGCCTGTATTCGCGAATTTTTTGTCGTAAGACTTAAGAATCCTTTGCGTTCAAAGAGCTTTTTGGCAGTTGGGATTACACTGATTTTAGGGGTCATGCTCTTTTCAAAAGAAAATATAAAATCAATCAGTGACCCGAATCCAGTTAAAAAAAGCTCTGCGATTGAAGGCCCGTTGATAAAATCAGGAGTAAAGGGAGTGGTTCAATTTCAAGGAATTCTTCCTAAGCGTGAAAAGCTGATGTTGCCATTGGCCTGTGCTCAAAATGCTCAGACTGAAGTTTATGCCAATGATATTTTAATTAACGATAACAAAATTAAAAATGTACTGCTCCGAATTACCAAGGGATTAGAGGGAAAAACTTTTGATCAAATACCCGAAAAGCCAGTGCAATTGGATCAAAGATATTGCCAATATGAGCCGCGAATCATAGGGGTTCGCGTTGGTCAAAGAATTGAATTCATCAATAGCGATCCAGTTTTTCATAATGTGAAATCATTATCTAAAAATAATGCCGAATTCAATGTGGCGATGCCAAATCAAAATGATCGTATTGCTCAGGTTTTTGATAAACCTGAAATCTTGCTGCAAACAAAATGCAGTGTTCATCCTTGGATGAGTGCATGGATTGCGGTCGTCGAGCATCCTTTTTTCAGCGTTTCAAATTCGCAGGGCGAGTATGAAATACCAGGACTCTCACCTGGCCACTATACTCTTGAGGCTTGGCATGAGGTTTTTGGCACTCTGACAAGAGAAATTGAAGTTCGAGAAAATGAAGTATTATCGGTTGAATTTATTTACCAGAAATAGAAGGTTAAAATGATTAGCACCCATATTTTAGATACGAGTCGTGGCCTTCCAGCAACAGATGTAAAAGTGAGACTTGAAAAGAGAGAAGGCACAAAGTGGATCGAAGTCAAAGCCGGGCTTACCAATTCAGATGGTCGCTTTGCTTTTGATTGCGAGCTAACTCCGGCGACCTATCAGATTAGCTTTGAAATTGAGAAATATTTTGAAAAAGAAAAGCGCGCTTTTTTCTTTATGAATAATTCGGTGGTATTTAAAGTTGAAGATATTGCACGAAAGTATCATGTTCCATTGCTTTTAAGTCCCTTCGGCTTTTCTACATACAGAGGAAGTTAAACCCCTTGCGAGATATTGAATATTACCGAGATTTTATTTCAGACGAGTTTTTAAGCTATCTTAAAGGCCAGGCTCAACCAGTGAACCAGGTTCCGCAGCTTACTGAAATTGGCAAGAGCGGCGGACTTGAATCAAAGGAAGCGCTCAAATTTCTCTGTGAGCTCTATGAGGAATTACAGAGTGAATTGAATTTGGTACTCAAACAAAGAAAAATCGATAGACACTTTATAGATACGAGAACCAAACTAGCCTATCATTTAAATCAAGATCTTAAGATCGACTATTTAGATCCCAATTATGAAACAGTGATAGGCCAAAGGGACTCACGAGAGCGATTGGTAGTAGGTCCTCTTAATGATAATTACTGCAAACGTGGCCAAGCTGCCCCTATTGCCAATTTGCCAGATTTCCTAAAAGGTCATCATATCACTTTATTCGGACCTCCAGATGATCCGAAACTTTCAATTAATGCTATGAATGCATTTCATCGCAAAATAAAAGGCGAGCCAAAGATCGTTGAAGAATTGCTGGCGAACTATTCGGGTTCTCCAAAATGGGGTGCCGACGATGAAGATTCAAAAACGCCTTTACGTGAAGACCTAATAAGTGCTGGCGAAAATCTAACTCAATGCTTCAGTCGACAAATATCATTTCAAGACCCACAAACGAAAAAACAATATCGCCTTGAAAAAAACAATCTATCCCTTCCTATTAAACGCTTTCCTGGCCTTGCACTTCCCTGCGCGTTTTTACTTTACAAAGATCAGCCTTTGCCACTTCACCTTTATGATTTTAGTCTCCATCTTTTTCACAATTGGCACAACCAAGAAGCTTTGGCTTTTTATGTACCCAAATTAGAAACCACTGAAGAGGCTCGATATATAAAAACAATGGTCGCGCGTGCCGAACTGAAAATTCAGCAGATGCATCCTGAGTATCGTCTAGGGACAATTCGTTTATTTGTAGTTTTAGAAAATCCTCGCTTGATATTTAGAGTCCACGAACTGATGGACGAGCTCTTTCCTTATTTTGCAGGGGCAAGTCTTGGCTGGCATGACTATTTGGCCTCTACTGCTAGGCTTTTTAAGGAAGATGCGAATTATCGAATTCCGGTAAAGGCAGATCCCAATATTGTCATCAATTATATCAAAGCTTCACACCAATTACTGGCCGAGGTGGTAGGTGCACGCGGCGGAGTAAAAATTGGTGGCATGTATGGGGTTTTGCCCGTTGATAATGATCTCAAAGGTGCATCTTTTCAACTTACCATTCGCGGTTATATCAAAGACGTCATCACCCAAATGAAACGCGAATTGTCTGGTTTTTGGGTAGCACATCCCGACTTTGTTCGGCTCGGAATTGCCCTTGTTGAAGCTTGGAAGCTCCGCAAGGAAGGAGACTCTGTTCCGCTTACAACATTGGTTAAATCTCTCTTAGATAAAAAATATCACCAAGAGATAATTGAATTTATTGAAAGGCCTGATCTTGAAGGTCTTGATCCAGACAGTCCAATGTATGCTCGTTCACTCATAGTTGCCGATTTAAAAGAGTCTAAATTTATTGCCAACGATCATCCAGAAGAAATACGCTATAATATTTTTCAATCCCTGCAATATCTCACCGATTGGTTATCAGGCAATGGCTGTGTTGCGCTGCCAGCTCAAATTGAAACTGTCCCCGTTCGAGTGATGGATGATTTAGCAACTGCCGAACGTTCGCGCTGGGAAGTTTGGCATGAAATCCATCATCAAAGATTTTCAATTGAAGACTTTTTAAGAATTGCGGCTGAAGAATTTGTTTTTATTCGAAAGGATCTTTCAAATAAACAGAAGATCGTTCAGGTCAAATGGGACAGACGAACTGAAAAGTGGTATCCCGTTGCGCTCAATATCATGATTCAACTTATGACGAATCCCAATCCCGTTGAATTTGCTTCCGAACTTTTGCTGCCATTTAGCAATCCCACTATTCGAGAAAGCGAAAGGCCATGGGACGAAATGTTAAGAATTGATGCTTCAAAATACAAATTGGCCACTTATATTGATAAATTTAATTTTTATTTTTCAATTTGTGGGAATCAAGAGTTCGCTCAAGCCATGGCTTCCCAATTAAATCTCGACCTTAAGCGTGCTCAAGAGATAATATTGAATTTTAATGTCAACGAAATTACCGCTGCTGCCTTCTTTCACGGAGATATCGGAGAAGACAAAAAAACTCTCGATGAAAAGGCTCAAAACGAGCAATCTATGGTTCATCAAGGTGAGAAAGATAGCCTAAGCCAATTGCGAATACTTGGCGCTAAATACCTTGAGAAATTTGGCATCAAGTTTTTAATATCAGCTCAAGGAAGAAACGCTTCAGAGCTTTTACAAGTATTGAATTTGCGTTTACAAAATTCAATTGAGAAAGAATTGATAAATGCAAAACAGGCACTTTGGGAAATTAGCGCCAAAAGATTATTGTCTGTAAAACATTCTCTGCATGATGCTTTAGAAGCCTCTTTGACAAAATATAATATAGTCGGCGCCCAGATATGCATAAGCTCGGGGTTTAATAAAAATGAAGTTTTACTTTTAGGAGAAGGAAAAAAGGCTCTTCAGGATCTCACCAAAAAAACCCTTTTTCAATTGGCCTCTTTAAGTAAATCTATTGCGAGCTGTTTTGCGATTGAGTACTTTGAGAATCATCAAATCTCTCTCGAAACGAGTGTGAATAGTCTTTTTGAAAAAACCACTTCGCAGTTTAGGTTGGTTTCACTAAATCCTGCCCATCCCGAATGGAGCAACGAAGTAACAATCTGTCATTTGATGGAGCATACAGCACTTAATTTACATTACGTAAATGGCATTCCCTATGATAAAGAAATGCCAAAGATTTCAAGCTTACTAAATGGCAATGAAATGTATTCTTATGCAAAAGTGGGTGTTTTAAATCCTCCTGGACAAAGATTTCAATATTCAGGCGGAGGATTTTTGGTTCTTGAACATCTCATTGAGGCCTTAGAAAATAACAATATAAAAGATGTGACCAGGTCATTTTTTAGTTCTTTAGGCGACCTCGAAATTACTTTTGACCAAAAAGCAAATGCGAAGGCTTGTGCAAATGGATATTTAGCAGATGGTAGTGAAGTTCCCACCTCAAGAAAGATGTTTCCGGCATTTGCGGCCGGAGCCCTGGGAACGGCAGAAGCCGTCACTCAATTCTTAGAAAAACTAGCGCAGGCATTTCACGATTGCAAAGGAGCCGGCCCGATTTCTCATTCAACCGCAGTTCAAATGTTATTTGGGCAAGACAAAGCGAGTATTGAATTTATGGGCGCGCGAATGGGTCTTGGGATTTTTACTATTGAAGCAGGACCGAATCGCTTTGCCCTTCATCAAGGAGCCAATGATGGCTTTCGTTGTATTTTTGTATATTGTTTTGCCGGTCCAGATTTAGGCAAGGGTTTCACTATATTATGCAATGCGGATAGCAATGGAGTGAGCTTTATTTGTGAGGCCGCGCAAAGGATTTGTCGGGAACTTAACTTAGAGGGGGTTGATACAACATCCTTTCCGAAACAATTTAATACAAAAAATGTCAGTCCTGAAAATATTGTCAATCAGGCCTACAAAACAATGCTGTTTGACGCTTTTAGACCCACGCTGCCAGAAGAGATTGTGCGAACTTCTTTAGTCGACCCCCTCTTAAATTTAAGCCTTGCAAAAGGCTCAGAGATTTTAGAGGTGAGCAATCAAAAGTTTGCCCGCGCTGAGAATTTATTTTCAGCTCATCCTCCCGAATACGATCCTGAACTTTACGGCATGCAGGGTAAAATTATGGATAGTTGGGAGAGTGTTCGTCATAATGCGAAAGCATCGGATGATTTAATTTTTAAAATATTAAAGCCTGCTTGCATTCGATATCTTTTGATCTCAACTCAATTTCATTTGGGGAATCAAGCTCCTGCAATTCAGTTCGCCGCTTGGGATGAAGAAAGTCAGAATTGGAAAATCCTACTCGATCGAACTGAACTTAAGGGCCACGCCATTCAATATATCACGCTCGAAAAGGCTACTGAAAAATATAATACTTTCAAAGTTTCTCAATTGCCTGATGGAGGCCTCACTCGTTTTGCTATTTTTGAAACTCTGCCAAATTCTGAATTAAATAAATTCTCTCAAGTAGCGATTAGCCATCCTTTTCATGAGGCCGTTCCGCAGCCCAAAAAGCCACTTGCCCCAAAATACTTTATTGATTCAAAGCGAATTCAATCAAATTATGCAAGACTAGAAAATGGCGAAGAATTTAATGTCGCAAGCCTAGCTTACGGTGCTAAAATTATCTCTGCCTCAAATGAACACTACGGCCCTGCAATTCAAATTTTATCTCCTTATACGCCACTCGATATGTTTGATGGCTTTGAATCCGCACGGAGTCGTACCGCCAATCACTTTGAAGAAATCGTCATTGGTTTGAAGCAAGACTGCAAAATTCATCACATTGAAATTGATTTCACATACTTTAAAAATAACAATCCCCTAAAAATGCAAATTCAAGCCTTTGTAAAAGAGCAATGGTTGGATCTGATTTCTCGCACCAACGTCAAAGCCTATGCTGGCAATACATTTACGATGCCAATTGGTTTAAACGATAAAGTTCAACAATTAAAAATCAAGGTATACCCAGATGGCGGCTTCAATCGCATTCGCGTTTTTTCACGTTTTAGCGGCTTGAATTCTTGAGATCACGAATTTTTAACAATTGGGCAGAAATACTAATGGCAATTTCAGCAGGCGTATTGTCCCCAATGAATTCACCAATTGGACAGAAAAATGAATTTATTTTTTGATCCGAAATGCATTCATTCTTAAGCTCCTGCCGCATCTTCTGAGCTTTGACATCGCTGCCTAAAACTCCAATATAGGAATAGGATTGCGACAGCAATAGTTCTCTTAAGATAGGAAAGTCAGTTGAATGCCCCATCGTAGCAAGTACAACAAAGGATTCTTTGGCTATATTTCGTGCTCTTTCGGGCATATCTTGACAATTTTCAATTTGAAGCTTGGCATCCTTTGGCAATTTAGCAAGCCATTCAAGGCGAGGATCAATGCAAATAATTTGGCATTCTAGACGAAGTAAAACCCGAATGAGTTCTTGTGAAACATGGCCGGCTCCAAAGATCACCACTTTCCAAAGTCCCAAGGGATTATGCATTTCAAAAAATAAGCTCACGACTCCGCCACAACTCATTTTGAGATCGCTCTGTAAATTCCATTTTTGAAATTGCGGTTGCATTACTTTATCAGTTAAGAGCTGTTGGGCTTTTTCAATACTTGCCTTTTCTAATTTTCCGCCGCCCACAGTTCCTGATAAATAACCCAGATCATTGACAATCATGCGGGCACCAACTTCTTGGGGAGCACTGCCTTGGCAATCGACTAAAGTCACGACAACAAAGGGGCGACCACTTCCTTGAGCTGCTTTAAATTCCGACAAAAAAGCTTCAAAGTTCATGACGATGAAGTTCGGTTAAAATAACTTCTGGAGTTGCCGGGAGTTTGAGTTCAATGCGTTTTCCCTTCGATTTGTAACTTAGCGCATTCTTAATTGCCATAAAAACACTGGCGCTTAATAAAAGTGGTGGCTCGCCCACAGCTTTCGATCGAGAGACATTTTTCACATTTAGGTTATTTTCTAATAATTTTACATTAAAAATACGTGGAGTATCTTGAATATTTGGAATTTTATAAGTCGTTGGCGAATAGGAAAGGAGTGCGCCTTGCGGACTGTAATATAGTTTTTCAGTTGTCATCCAGCCTGCCCCTTGAATGAATCCGCCCGTCACTTGGCCCAAATCAATTCCCAAATTCATGGGTCTTCCGAGATCCATTAGGATATCCGCTCGTAGTATTTTGGTTTCACCAGTATAGCGATCGATGAGGACTTCTGAAACGGCAACTCCTGGAGTGAAATATTTGAACGCATTTCCTTTTGATTTGGAGCGATCAAAAGAAAGTCCTTCGGTTTTATAATGAGCGTAATCACTGATCGAAATTCTGTTTAAATATGCAAGCTCAATAAGATCTATGAGCATCATTTTGGAGTTTTTATATGAAACCATATTTTCACGAAATTCAACCTCGTGAATACTGACATTCGCAAGTTCACTTGTGTCTGTTACTTCAATTTCTTTTAGGCTTGGCGCAATTGGAGGTCGCGGCTGAGTCACCAAATAAGAAATTGCAATTTGCGCTAAACGATATTTTATCTTCTCACACGCAAGCAGAGCAGCCGAGCAATTAATATCGGAACCACTTGAAGCCGCGGTAGGTGAAGTATTGGCATTCTTCTCTGTCGAAGTGACCAGAACTTGAACTTTGTTGACAGAAATTCCAAATTCATGAGCTACAACTTGAGCAATCTTTGTATTTACTCCCTGACCCATTTCAGTTGCGCCTGTTGACACCTGAATACTGCCGTCACGGTGAATATTAACCAATGCATTCCCTTGATTGAGAAATTTGGCGGTAAATGAAATTCCAAATTTACAAGCTGTTAAGGCAAGTCCTTTTATATGAGTCTTGTCCCTTTCATTAAAGGCTTTGATCTCATTTCTTCTTACCAAATAATTAGAATCTTCGATTATTTTTGAAAAAAGATCTGGCAACAGATTGTTTTCTACACATTGTCCATAGGGAGTATAGTTGCGCGTTTCTTTTTGATAAAGATTGAGTTCGCGTATTTGAGCTGCATCTTTATTTAAATATTGCGCTATATCTTCAATAATATATTCGATTAATAGATTCCCTTGCGGGCCGCCAAAACCTCTAAACGCCGTATTCGAATGAGTATTGGTCTTACACGCCCAAGCTTCAATGAGAGCATTTTCAAGATAATAGGAGCCATCGGTATGAAACATGGCTCGATCGAGAATGGATGGTGTGAGATCTGTATAGGCGCCAGCATCGGCGTAGAGTTTCACTTTGAGCCCTAAAATTATACCAGTCTGATCAAATCCAACCTCGTAAAATTGTTTAAAAGGGTGACGTTTGCCTGTCACCTTCATGTCTTCGTCTTTTGAAATCGCAATTCGAGCGGATCTTTTAAATTTAAAGGCTGCGAGGGCTGCCATTGCAGCAAAGGGCGCAGCTTGGCTCTCTTTTCCACCAAAGGCACCCCCCATGCGACGAACTTCACAAACCACTTGATGATAATCAAGGCCCAGAGATTCTGCTACTAAGTGTTGCGTCTCGGTGGGATGCTGAGTTGAAGAAATCACCTTAATTTGATTGCCTTCAATCGGATATACTAAGGCTGCTTGTGACTCGAGGTAAAAGTGTTCTTGACCGCCGATCTCAAAACTTCCAGATAATTTATGTTGGGAATTTTTCATAGCCAGATCGACATCCCCACATTGAAAAGCAAGTGGCGAGTACAAAAACATTTTATTTTTTATAGCTTCATCTAGAGACAGAACGGGAATATGTTCTTCAATTTCAAGCTCGATAGCTTTTTTGGCGAGTGCAACGGCTTTTTTATTATCGGCCACTATAATACAAATTGGTTCATCTCGATAGCCGATTTCTTTATCTATAAGTATGGGTTGGTCCTGCTTGATTGTGCCCCAAAGATTGTTTTTAATATCTTTTGCTGTCAATACGGCAACAACTCCCGAAATTTTTAGCGCACTTGAAGTATTAATATTTTTTAAGATTCCACAGGCTACCGGGCTACCCAAATACCCAATTTGCAATTCATCTTTCTGTGGCGCAATATCGTCTACGAACAGACTTTCTCCGGTTATATGAGAATAAGCCCCTTCGTGAATAGTATTTTGCGGCATCAAAAGTCGCAATTGATCTATTTTAGACTCTTCTGCCAAATCCTTCATATCATTTCATCTGCCATTTTTTTCAAGAGATTGCAGCACAACAAATTGCGATATTCCTTTGAGCCCCTCACATCGGAAATGGGCGCAACATATTTTGAAATATTTTGTGAGAGATCGAGCAGGAGTTCTTTTTTAAACCTCTGTCCTAGCCACTGCTTTTCAATTTTCGGAATACGAAAAACCACTGGGCCCACTCCTCCAAAAACAATTCGGGCTTCACTAATATCGTTTTTTTCCTGTCGAATTCGAATTGCCAAGGTAACCGCAGAAATGTCGAGATCTTTGCGAAGCGAGACCTTCATCAATTTCAAAACATCATGTTTTGAGGGCGTCGGAATGCGAATGGCACTCACGAGTTCATGAGATTTCAAATTGAGCTTTTTATATCCAAGGTAAAACTTATCAATCGGAACGAGCCTGGTCCCTTTGGCACTTTCAATTTTTACCTGAGCATCTTGAGCCATCAAAAATGGAATACTATCTGCAATCGGAGAGGCGTTTACGACATTTCCAACCAGAGTAGCTGAATTTTTAATTTGCGGGGAGGCAAAAATATTGAGCATCTGGTCCATTTCGGGAAAGACTTTTTTAAAATACTTTTGAACTTCTGAAAGCGGAACTCTGGCAGATATTTCGATATAATCATTGGTTTTTTTAATTTCCCAAAGATCTGAAATATTTTGAAGAGACATGACGTTCCGATATTCAGTTCGCCCCTTGTTAACGGCTACTCCTATGTCAGTAGCGCCGGCTACAATTTGCACAGCCTTTTCATTCATTTTTATTTTCATGGCCTGCTTGAGATTGGTCGGTAAAAAAAGAGAAACACCCAAAGCCTTCATTTCAACAGGAATCTTGGCGTGCTTTTTCAATTCAGTAATCTGCTTTGCATTTGAAAATCGCTTTTGCAAACTTTCAGTATTAAGAGGAAGAGCCATCGCAGCTTTAAGGATCGGATCATAGCCGGTGCAGCGACACAAATTGCCGGTCATATAGTTTTTCGCCCGCTTTTCAGTAATAGTTTTTTTATTCAAAATTGAATCTTCAAGCAATGAAGTCATAGCGCATACAAATCCCGGCGTACAGTATCCACATTGTGAGGCAAATTGATTGAGCATTGAAGTTTGCACCGGATGCAGACTGTTTTCATATTTGAGCGCCTCGACACTTAAAATCTGACATGCATCGATTGCAAACAAAGGCAGGATACACGCATTGACCGCCTTAAATTTAAGTAATCCTTTGTCAAGTTCATGAACAGAAGCCAAGAGCACGGTGCAGGCCCCACAGTCTCCCTCCGCACAAACGATTTTGGTTCCGGTCAAGGACCTTTCATAGCGAAGAAAATCAGCCAATGGTAAAAAGCATTGCTCTCCAGTTACCTCATAAGCTTTACTATTTAAAATAAAATAGATGGATTTTCGAGATTTCATCACCCCCATACGATTTCACAAATTTGATCTAGGGGCTAG
>JAYUEN010000309.1:0-4406 GCA_043739185.1 Bdellovibrionales bacterium | reverse complement strand
GACTGCGATAGCGATTTTTCGCAGAAATCCATGTCAAACATTATTTGAAAATATTTTTCATTTTTCTCATCGCGCAAAAAAAATGATAAGTTATCCGCAGAAACTGTCACGCGATTTCGATTCGAGGGACCTGAGCAGTTACGTACCTTTTAACATTTAGCTGGGCAGCGTGCCAAAAAAGCTTGAAGTTTTTTGAGTTACCCGATAGCTTCGCATCCCCCTTTTTTCGCTGTTGCCTCTTGCAAGAGCCCTCAAGATTACGCAGAACCCAAAGATGAAAAAATAATCTTAAAACTTGCTCCAGTAGTCGATTTCAACAGATCCAAACCTCTCATCCACAGCTTTAGAATCAAATATCTGGTCCGCAACCTCATATTGAAGGAGCTCCGACTAAAGGTTTTGAGGTTTTTGGGAAATGACAGTGATTGCCTAGGCTCTCTGACCTTCCAGCACTTTTCTCCAGCCAGTGAAAAATGTCGAACTCCATATTAAGCGCAATATCGGTATGTCGACTATTGTCCACAAAATGCTGAAACAGAAAGTCAAAATAAACTAACTGAAATTCATTATGCTCTTCCGCTTTAAGCAGATGAGGTCGTATAAAAATCTTCACTGAAAAATTATATCAGAGTCGAATTGTCTGCCAATTACTAAGTAAATCTAGTACTTGCCAAACAAATGGTTTAAACCATTATTATGTGGCCTAAGTTGAAGTACATATTAATAGGACTTGGTACTATGTTCTTGCTGGCGTTAATCGGCATTGCCGTTGTTCTTTATCTCATAAATAAGATGCGCGATGCGAATGCCGCTGCCATTGAAAGGCTTTGCCAATTGCCGATCGGAACTCCAATCGACCATGTTCTTCCATTGGCACGCCAACTTGGCATTCACGAAGAGGGCAAACTTAGTGCTTTAGGGAGAGCCATTAAAATCAAAAGCGCTAATCAAGGCAGTAAGGTGATCGAGACTGATGATTCGCTGCCTGGATTTAAAGACGGATCTATTTTGTTGGGGAAGACTGTAGCATTTCCTTTTGAGCGACATTATTGTGAGATCAACATTGAAAATCGGAAGGTCGTGGGAATGAGAAAACGAGTTCTTGATTAGCTCCATGGCAATTTTACCGCTCAAACAAATGTTCTATTAATACTGGAAATTGGTGCCAGTCCGTCAAATTAGATCCGGTTCTTTATCAAAATATAGAATAGATGAAAATGAATTTTGAGGCCTGAGATTCAGTCCCTCTAACTTCTGGAAAGCAAATTAACGGGCAGCTGCTCTCGGCTACTATCTTTTATTATCGCAAGTCTCGCCTTAAAATTTTCAGGTTTTTATAGCGATGCTTCTGGAAGGGAAATTTGGTCCATTTTTTATCTCGAAAGGCGCGCTTTCGTGGGCGATGACATCGTTGATATTTTGATTTTAAGTGGTCGAGTGGACGATGAGCATTCAACGGTCCAGTCTAAACTTCCAGACTTTCGAACCACGCAATTATGTGGTGCACATTTACTTTTGGCTTGAGCTAAAGATACCAATATCAAAATAAATGCAAAGAAACATATTCGCAATGTCATGATACGTAAACTCTACGCCTGGTGGGACAAATAGACAAGGTCTGCGTAGCAATTAACACAGATAGAAGCATCACTACTTGCAATTAGCTGCCTAACCGATGATTGTTTTTTGCAAAATGATTTGGACTTATTGTACAGAACCTCAATGATCTCTTGAATTGCGCTCCAATAATTCTCGCCATTCGCGCACGCTGCCATCGAGTTCGATTTCATAGACAAAGGTTCCCACAGTATAAACTCTTTTACCAACTCTAAAGCCCTCTCTCAGAAGAGTCGAAACAGCAAAATCTGATTTGCTGTCTTCTTTGGCTGGAAGTTCACGAATTCTTGGTAAACGTTTTTTGGAATCTTCTTCAGTCGCATACATTTCTTCCTCAAAAAGCGTTTTATAAAATGAGCGGTCTTTAGCCTGGCATTTTGCAATCAAACTCATTTTGCTCTTTATTTTAAAAGCAGAATGCCAGATTATATATTCGTCTTTATTCAAAGACCGCGGCTTCAAGTCGCTTACTTTAGGAAATTTACAACCAATTGAAATTAACTTCTTTTTAAATTCGCTTAAGGCTAAGCTATCGTTCGAGGATACTTCGCCATGTACTTTTCGCGAACTCACTAAGAAGAAAAGAATTAAGAGTATCCGCGAAAACACATTCGTCATTTTGACTCGTTCCTTATGTATATCTAATCAAACAAAAATTGAAGTTACGGTCAGCAATTAAATGGGCCTATTCAATTAGGCCGTTTCAATTTTATAATACCCGAGCCTTACAGAGACTTATTTACAGATTAAACCAATCGCAGAAAGAGGCTTGCGTTTTGAAGGAATAATTCGACATTGAGTAATCTCAGAAGGTAGCACTTTTGTAAGGAGAATATCAGTTTTTAAGTAAGAGCAGGCAACCCAAATTGACCGCTCCTTTTTTTTTTGAAAGTCCAAATAGTTTTTTTAATATCTTGATTCTCTTCGTTATCTGGCACGAGGGACGCAAGTTCTTGAGGAGGCCCATCAAAAACGGATAGAGAATCAAGCCAACCGCGAGATTGATTCTCTCGAAGAGAAGAAAACCCATCTGGAGCTTTGTCTTTAAGGGATTGGTCTGTCTGAATTTCAGGAGGGCACTCATAGCGAGATTCAGCCGCGACAATGTTTGACGTGGATAAGAAAGATAAAAGGGCAAGCATAATATTTAGCTTCATCAATAAAACGATACAAAATATTTGGGAAATTTGCTATTCTTTATTTTGTTAACAATTAAAAAAATGAAGAGGCCAAATTGTTTTATTTGCCAAAGTTTGAATTGAAAGACTATTCGTTTTGTAAAGTGAGTTTTTGAATATGAGCCTTCTGCGAATCGGATCTGCTTTGTGCCTGATAGCTTTTAGTATTATTTACTCCACCGACGCTCTTCCGAAAGCTTTTAAATATGAGCCAGAAATCGTAAGGCTCTATGGCAGGGTGGTCGAAAAAACATTTTACGGTCCCCCAGGATATGGCGAAAATCCAAAGGCCGATAGCAAGGAAAAACAATATATTTTAATCTTAAAAACGCCCATAGAGGTGGATTCTAATGTCGAAAATCAGATTGAGAAAAATGTTCATGAGGTCACCATTGTAGCTCTAGATTTCACAAAAATTCCAGTTAAAAAGTATATTAATAAATCGGTGATGGTTGAAGGAACTTTATTTCACGGGTTTACTGGGCATCATAACACTACAATTCTAATAACCGTCTCCAAATTGATACCACAGTCTTGAGTTTTCAAAGCAAATGAAGGATAAATTTTTAGTGAAGCGGACGACACTAAGAGATAAATATCCTATATGGGTTTAGATCCAGCGAAAATAAAAGGCTTGGTTCGAATTGAAGACTTCACTGGTCTTTGTGAGTTCGTGAGCTCACGCCAGCTTGTGTTAATGGCAATGTCAAATTCGTCAATTTTATCAAAATTAAAACTGGTTTTAGACTTCGAATATCAATTCGAGTAATCGATTATGTTGTACCATTTTTCAAATTGTCTTTGGCCATTGAAAAAAGGGAGACTCATACCTAACTTGGTGTGAACGAGAATATATGCTTTGTTCAATTCTGGGCCAATATGTTTTTTTGCCTGACCTGAGTTTCTTAAACCCCACCACTCCCTCATTTCCAAATGTCGCCCTCAGAAATAGTTTTGCATTTCGGATATTTCTGAATTGATAGTCCATTATAAGAGATTTTTTTTTAAAATAATAGGCATGGATTCCTGCGGGGCTGTCAAAACGAACAAGAATAATTTCGTCAGGTACCGGATCTCTTGGATAAAGAGCTCCAGAAATACGTTCGAGCGGATTTCTGTCATTGGATTTCAAAATCTCAAAATTCTGAGGTCGACAGGTCACAAATTTATTAAGCTCATTAAAAAAAAGGTTCAATGCTGCGACCTCATTATTCTTGCAGTGATGAAGAATCAAGTGCCACCACCCATCGCTATTTCTGAGATCATAGTGCATGTATATGTAATTTAAGAAATAACGGAAAGGTGGATTAGGTTTTTCAATATGGTAACTCGATTTACAATGTATATCTGCATATGTACTCCAGCCTGCGAGAAAATGTGTAAGATAGGTTAGATTGTTCTCACCAACATAGAGAGCTGGACGTTTCTGAATTAGCGCTAAGAGATCATAAATCGTACTGGGCTGTCTCGAATTTTTCATTTCTGACTTTCATGAATTGGCTATACTTATAGTGCTAGCCCGGATATTTCATCAGAGTCGCGTCATCTAAATTTTTCGGCCGAAAGTATTTTGTCCTAAATTATTCGAGCATTTTTTGCGAAAAATTTAAG
>JAYUEN010000308.1:0-4406 GCA_043739185.1 Bdellovibrionales bacterium | reverse complement strand
ACTTCACACAAATTTGCAAATTTTAGAATGGGGACAAATCTCATCACAAGTCAGCAATCGCGAGCTAAACCGTCCAGCTCGCGACCATCATACAAGTGGTTTGTGAACACTTCGAAAAATAATTTTTTATGATTTCCTTTTGTGTTTAAATAGTTCTGACGGTTCGAAAAAGTAAAAATTAACTTCGCAAAAACCTTGTCGTGGTCAAGTGCTTAGATATTTGAAGCGCACTTTGTCTCGTATTACAAAAAGATACCGTGCAAATATTCTTCTCAAAAACTGTCTTGTATTCATCGGCATCTGGCCGGATAAAATCGTACTGCAATGACCGGCCAGAATCATACCCTTACGCCCGGTCACAGTCATGTCATTTAATAAATTGCAGTTATGGTAAAGCGTTTTCTGATTCAGCAAAGACCAGTGGCGACCCGTCAAAAATGTTCAACTTTTTATCATCATCTGAGAACGATTTAATAAGCGTAGGAATATTTTTATGGTAGCCCTTTATCTTGCCGGTCTCGCAATTTAAGATGACGATCCCAAATTCAAATTTATTTGGTTCAATGTCGATAAGTGAGATCTCTCCAGCAGAAAGCGCCGCGTATTTGCCCGAAGGGCTTATGACTGCTTTCACGATGCCATCCGATTTTGGTTTAAAATCTGCTCTCTTCTGCGTTTGTACAACATAGGCGGGATACTCTCCGGTAGTTTGAATGATTTTGCATTTCGAGTTTTGCTGAATGATCGTCATCGCCTGTTGGGGATCAGCATAGGATTTAAATACAATAATAATCGAAATAAGCAGAAGTAGCGGTAAGTTTTGCCAAAGCATATGTTAATCCTCTTGCGAAGTTTAATGTTCGAGCCGCAATTTTATCTGTTCGATACTTAGCTTCTGAAGATCACGAGAAGCCGCGTCTCGGTCAATTTGAAAGCCTTGCTCTTTAGCTTCTCGCTCCTGTATGTCGAGATCAGCGTTAATAAGGGCCGATTTGTCAGTGATAAAGTTATCCCAGTAGTCTTTCATATTTATGCCAAGGTGTTTTAAGAACTCGTCGGCAAGCATTGCAAGCAAGATTAACTTAGTAATTTGCATTACGGTTTTCGATAAAAACCAGTTCGAAGCTTCAACCGAAGATTTTATTCCGTAGTGTTTTCGAAGGTCGGGCAGAGCCTCATCAAGTCCATTATTCATGATTTTTTCTAACAGTTCAAGAGGTAAACTTTTAAGTCTGACGAACTCATAAACCGGCACGGCGCCGCCAGCGAGGCTATGTGCGTAGGCCAACGACGAAACGCCTCCTACGAATCCGAGACTATCGATGGCGATTTGAATCTGGGGTAAAAATTCATGGATCTTTTGATGAAATTTTATTTTAGCAGCTTCGGTATCCAGAAATCCTACGGTTATCAGAGCGCTCGTCACGCCTTCATATCTGATGTCTGCCGCTAGTTTTTTAGAAATAAAGAGGTTATCGAGACTCTCAATTTTGCCTTGAAGTAGCAGCTTCCCAACCTCGAAATAGCCAGCCCTCTCTTCGCCAAGGAGTTTCGTTAATTTATCTACCTTGAACGGAGTCATAGCAGATTTTTCAGTATTTAGAATGCGGAGCAGTTTTTTTACATTCGATCTTTTAGCGGGTAAAGAAATCTCGGAGCCAACCATCGCTTGTTTCGTTGCCCGATCGCTTAAAGTAATGAGCCAAGCTAATTTTTCTTCAGGAGTTTGCGGTTCGAATTTCATTAATTTATCTGATGTTTGCTCTTGAAACTGTTCGACGGATTTTAAATAAATTCCTTGATCGAACTTTACCTCCGGTCGAACCTTTTGCTTGAGGCGGAGGAAAATATTTTCTTTGAAAAGATCCTCGCACATATCCCGGGCTTTCAGCCGTTTTGGCTGAAAGCATAAGATGAGAACAATGACGAGGATTTTAAAGATCTTCATTTTTATTATTTCAAAGGCTTAAAACTTGTGCGAGTGATCAATTGGCGGCTGACAAGTTCGTCGAGCCCTTTAAAAATTTGATCCGCGTACGCATCAGGATTACCGGAAATGAGTGTTACTTGCGTCGGGGTGTCCGCTTTAGAAAGAGCGAAATGCATGTCAGATTGCTTTGAAATAGCGACTACTGCGCCGCCCGCGTGTCCAGCTTCGGCTCCGAGAGCGCCGCCCAACATCGCTCCTCCAAGTAAAGCTCTCCATAACGCTAGCGGAGCAAACTCTTTTTTAGCGATAACTGCCACTATGGCCGTGCCAACTGCTCCGCCGATAAAACTTCCCTTCATTTCGGTTTTATCTTCTTCACCAACTAGGGCTATTTTGGCAAGTTTCTTGAAATTTTTGGTAACGACATACATAAAAGGGCGCGAGATTTGACAGTCTTTCGAATGAACGGCCGCGGCAGCGATGTAAGAAAATCCCGCTGGCTCAACGGCATTTTCATCAATTTGCTTTTGTTTGAGGCTTTCAAAAACGCTGTCGTTACAGGTGTAAATTGTCATGCGTACACCTTTTCGCGCGATAATGACCGCTTTACCGAACTGCTGAGATTCTCTCGTGTCTTGCATAATTACGTTGTATGAGTAGACATCATTTGAAGCCATCTGCTGAAACCCATTGCTTAGAAGCATTTCGTTAAATGCATTGCCGGACGTTCCGTCGAGCAAAGCGTCGGTTGTTTTGCGCACTCTTGCGTGAGTGGCTGCATCCGCAGAGCTCACTTGTTTTAAGGCTTCGGCCATTAAAATTTCGTGGATGAAGAGACTTGCTTCCGAATGAATTTTCGTCATCTCGTCTAGTGACTTCTCACTAATGAAGACTTCTCCGTATGCCTGAAATGCCGTTTGGTCAGTGTTAAAGCTTAAGCCGGTTTTATATTGAGGGAGTCGGTTCAGTTCAGCGGGTACCACATACCAAACAAGACCATTGAGATTTTCTCTCATGGCTTTAGCAAGTGCAGGAGCACGCTCCTCGAGAGATTTCAAAAACGCTAGAATCGATTCGAACCGCTTGTCTTTCGTAACGTCTTTGATTCTGTAATCTTCGACCATGCGAGCATCAATGGTGCTTCCACCACCGGTTGAGCCTCCGCCAGATGCAGTCGATATTTGGCCCTGCGCCTGTGCGTGCGTTGGGAAACTGAGGCCTGAGCTCAAAAGCGCTAGGACCAGTAAACTCTTTAAACACTTTGAGTTCGTTGCGTTACTTAATGCTTTCATTTTGTTCTCCGATTTGGTTAATTTCAATTTTCGCGCCAATAGCGCATTGCAGTAATATAAGCTCAAGACCCTCTTCCCGATAGATTAAAAATTTAATGTTTTAATGAATTAAATTAGTTATACTAATTTAATGGAGAACCTTTACGATTATACTAACTATAGAGAATATCTTAAAAAAACGTTTCCGTCTCGCGGTGAAAAGCGCGGTCAGCGCCGCCAGCTTGCTAAGGTTTTAGGATGCCAAACCAGTTTCATATCGCTTGTCGTTACAGAGCGAGCGCACTTGAATGAGGACATGGCGTTTAAGTGCGCGCAGTTTCTTCGCTTTAATTCACGAGAGACCGAATTTTTTCTACTTTTATATCATCATGAGCGCGCATCATCTTCGGGACTTCGCTCTTACTACCAAACAAAAATAAAAGACGTCGTTGCAAAATTATCTCTAATTGACGCCCGAGTTGGTGCGACCGAAACTATTCCTGTTGAAGTTCAAGCTCAGTATTACTCGAATTGGACTTACGCCGCCATTCACACGGCCATCATGAACCCAGAGACCAACGAGGTTCACTCAATTGCAAACAAGCTCAAAATTTCAGAAGAGCTTACAAAAGAAAATTTAGAATTTTTAGAAAAGTGGCGATTCGTTCAACGCATCGGTAATCAGTTTGCCCCGGGTGTAACGCGAGTTCACCTGAGCGCTGATTCAGCGTTTATTATTCAACATCATCGTAACTGGCATCTCGAAGCCATGCGAGCGGTCGGTGAAAAAAATCCGCTCGATCTCAATTACTCAGGTGCTCTCAGCATGTCGAAAGCTGACGCAAACAAAATTCGCGCGCTCTTATTAAATGCGGTTGAAGCAATAGAAAAGCAAATTCGTCCTTCAAAGGATGAAGAAACCGTCGGCATGAGTTTAAATTATTTTCGTTATTAAAAGATGGAAACCATGAATTACTATACAAGCAATTCGGACCGGATTTTCGAAATAAACATCGGACCGCTAGAACGCGTTTTCATCTACATCGAAGAAACCAAAATCAAGGGGTTTGTGAACGGTATTTATTACGGTGGCATCTTCGATATGGTATGCTCACGACCATCAATAGTAATTCTGAATCTCCTCTTCTTCGAGTCTAAAGCTTCATAAGACGTGAAAAGACCTGACGGACTTTCTCCGTTGATTT
>JAYUEN010000307.1:0-1401 GCA_043739185.1 Bdellovibrionales bacterium | reverse complement strand
ATTCAGATTTCCTGATCCTACGGGATATGTGGTGGAAGTTTTTTGGGAACCTCCGCCACAGTTCGAGTAGTGCTCGACAATCACTTGTTATCGAATGGCGCGCTGTAAATTTTTGCGTTGGAATTGCGATTGCGACAAAAATGCTGACTTCGCGAAATTCGTCTAGAAATACGCGGTGATTTCTGGCGGCTGGTCATAAGAGTCTGCGAATCTTGTCAAACTTGTATAATTAAAATCTGAATACAACTTCACGAGTGGCATTATTTTTTCAACTATCTCACGGACCTTTGGTCGTCGAGGTGCAAGCCTGGCACACCAAAAATCTTTGAGTTGCTGACTGCCTTCTCGCATAACTCAAGAAGCTTTGTCTGTAGAAATTCTGATTTTGAGTCCAAGCGCAGAGAGTACAGACAACAACGTCGCAAGCTCTGGATTGCCCTTATCAGACAAAATTCGATAAAGAGCTTCTCGGGTAACTTCAGAGTCATTTGCAACATTGGCAACGCCGTGAGCTTTTGCAATATCTTTTAGAGCCATTAAAAAGCGTTCTTGTTGATCATCACCAGCGTCTTCAAGTACGGCATTTAAATACTCGACGGCATAATCTTGATTTTTTAGTCTTTCAAAAAGATCATCTTCATATTTTTTCATTTTTCGAGCCATATAAAACTCCTATATTAAATATTAGTTAAACTCTGATCATTTAAATATTCAGCCCAAAACTCTTGCGCCAATTCAATATCCCGAGCTTGAGTGCTCTTATCGCCACCATAGAGCAGCACAACAACAGTGTCGCCATGCAAGCCAAAATAAATGCGATACCCTGGGCCCAGATCAATTTTCAATTCCCAGACGCCACCTTTTAACGAACGGCAGGCTCCGAGATTACCTTGCCGCACTCTTGTCAGCCTGGCATCGACAACAGTCTTTGTTCGACGATCTCTCAGGCCATTAAACCACTCATTAAATGGCGATTTGCCTGAGGCAGTTTCATAGATGGTAATGGTGCGAGCCTTAGCGTCCATAGCTATTTGTAACTTATAAACTACAATTTTGCAAGTGACAAATTTTGCTTAATTCAGCGAAAAAAGCTCATTAATCCACGTAGGAGCACAATAAAAGAGACTAAGCGTGGCCAGTTTATTGCAGCATAATTTTCTGAATTTGTTTGTTATGAACCCATTAACTCATTTTTAGGAGCGGCCATGTCAAAACGGTTTTTATCAGCTATTTTATTGGGTCTGTTTGCGATAGGTCAAAGTGCCCTTGCAAAACAGCCTATCTGTAATTCAATTCAGGAGTGCACTGGATAACCCAAAAATGTAAATCGATTTCGTAATGAAAGAAGTTCAATAGAAGTAGGTATTTGCCTGGGTAAATGAACTGGCGGTTGAATTTATA
>JAYUEN010000306.1:0-4412 GCA_043739185.1 Bdellovibrionales bacterium | reverse complement strand
TTTGCGTCGTCTTGTCAGTTAAAAATTCCATAGGCAATAAAAACAAGGTTTTTTAGTTTTTACAAACTTTGACTCGGGGCGAGTCGAGCCCCACCCTCTTATCAGGCAAACTGAATCTGATCCAGAAGTCTGGATCAGAAGAACTGCCTTCACTTCATTTTAAGTTTGTAGATCATGGCCCCAAATTCATTGGCTGACTTAAACAAAGAAGCTGATCAGCTAGGGGTTTGTCTTTATAGACTGACGCACTAAAAACCTAAACCGAAACCGCAAATCGGTTGACGGCTTTCTTCTGCCGTTAAAACTGATTTAATCCCTAGACCAACAAAAAGAAGAAGGGACCTCTTTACCGTCTAAAATATGCACGAATGAAAACATGAATCGTGAAATGGATTGATCTTTTCTGCAATCTTCGATGTATTGATCAGATGTCTATGATTACTCATAATTCACTTTCAAGAACAATGGAGGTACAAAAGCCTTGGATTGTTTTGCGTAAGACCACTCAAGAATTATGCATTCATAATTATTTGTTACGACCACAATGGTTTATTATTTTGATATTCACTTTATTTGCGGGTGAGTCATCTGTTTTGGCCCAAGATTTTTTAGCAAGTTTTGGACCCGCCGGTAAGCAAAATCTTAAAGTCACTGCAAAACAATCCGGTGATGTTTTAACTAAAGCTATTGGCGATGATAGCGGCGACAATCGCACGGCCGATCAAATTGACCTTGCTGCGTTTTTGCCACTATTTCAATCGGGTGACACAAGCTTTGGAGTGACTGGAAAATATCAACAACTTCATTTTGGAAATTTAAAACAAAATTCGAATTTTGTGCCAGTCGCAGATTTGTATGAATATAAAGCCGGCTTTTCATTGACGCTTGATGATGAGAATAAAGACACGTGGACACTGGGGACTACATATGGGTCTGCAAGTGATAAGGTATTCGAAGGCTCAGATGTTCAAGTAGTGGATGCAACGCTTAGTAAAAAACATGATTCCTCTGCTACCACCTCGTGGATCTATTTTCTTAACTATTCTAATAATCGGTCCATTTTAAGTAATATTCCACTACCAGGATTCGCTTATGTTTTTTCTGATGAGGCAAAAACCTCTGGGGGGACTCTCGGTTTACCATTTTTTTCATATTGGTGGCGACCGAGTCCTAAAGTGTTCACTTCCCTCTTTTTTCTAATACCCTCGATGATGAGGGGCCAAGCAAGTTTAATGCTGTGGGGACCACTCCAAGGAATTGTTAAGCTTGAGTATGGCGCTCAAACTTATCTGCGTAGCGGGCGAGCAAATAGATCTGAGCAAATTTTTTACGAAACTCAAAAAGCTGCAACGGCGATAAAGGCCTTCTTAGGCTCGGGGAGCTTTTTCGAAGCTGAATTTGCAAGGGTCTTCAATCGATCCTTATATGACAGGCTCAGAACTTTTGAATTAGCGAGTGAGAGAATGTCGTTGCCGGACGAATGGCGTGCATCTTTAACTTTTCAGATTGTGTATTAGACTTTAATTTGGGATTAGCGAGCAGCTTGATAAAACTGCAACTAATGCTTATTCTAAAGTAGGAATTTTACAAATATGGTGTTTGCAAAATGAAACTGATTGAAAGTGAATTTCTAAAGATGGGTAAAGACGGTACAATAATGGCTCAGGATATGATTCTGACCTCCATGGGTGGTTTTTTTCCTCATGTGCATAGCTTGATTATTCCTATGGGTGCAATTGAGAATCCACCAGAGATGGGTGTCGTGCTTTTTACTAGCGATGAATTTTCACTCATATTTCTTCATAAGCATAAAGTCACTTTAACAAAGTGGCAATTACAACGTATAAAAGCAGGTAAAGAGATGACTCTGTTTGATGACAATAAAAAGGGGCATTCTTTTTTTATTCCGGCTAAAGCATAAAATATATAGTTTTGAATTCTGTTGAATCACTGGTGAGCAAATGTGGATTCTTTCTTTTTTTGGTTGGTAAAATATGTAAAACTTTAGAGTCAGGCAGGCAGTTTTGAGGCAAACCGAATCTGATCCAGAAGTCTGGCTCAGAAGAAATGCCCTCACTTCATTTCATGTTTGTAAATCATTGCCCCTCATTCATTGGCTGACTTAAATAAAGAAGCTGATCAGCTGAGGGCTTGTCTTTATAGACTGACGCACTAAAAACCTAAACCGAAACCGCAAATCGGCTAACGGCTTTCAGTTGCCGTTAAAACTGATTTGTAGGTATATATCAAGATATTCTCAATGATTATGCAAAGGAGTATCTGAAGATTTTCAAAATATTAGCGCACGATCATCAGCTGACTGAAATGCAAACAAGCCGAACTTCTCGCATCGAAGAGCTCAAGCAAATTAAAGCCTGTCATACCCAAGAGCTTGCGCCAATAATCGGATTCATGGACGTCATAATTTAGAGCTTTAGCTTTTGGGGTATTTGAATTCTAAAGTTAATCGAAAGCAAAAGTCTTAAATACCCCAAATTAAGTCATGACACCGAAAGAGATTTCGTGGATCATCTGGATCCGTAATATTAAGATGGATCGCAGATTTTAAAGGAATCTACAAATGAAATCTTCTACGACTATGAACGCCGTATTGGTTCAACCGTCTCCTGCTCAAATAGAGCTCTTAAAAAAGTGGAGAATCTCAACTTTCTGGGTCATGTTGATTGGATATGTTGGCTATTATTTAGTTCGCGGTAATTTGCCGGTAGCACTGCCTTTGCTGAGTAAAGAATTTGGTTATACGAATACTCAATTGGGTTATATACTCACTTTTTCTGAACTATGTTATGCCCTCGGAAAGTTTACGACGGGTCCAATTGCTGATCAGATTGGTGGCAAGAAAATTTTTATGTTAGGGATTACGGGTGCGGTGATTCTTAACTTTGCCTTTCCTCTTTATCCCAACCTATTTTATTTCACCGCGGTTTGGTGTATCGCTCGATATTTTCTCTCTATGGGCTGGGGAGGGCTTACAAAGATAATCGGGGCATGGTACGAGCCAGAGCGAAATGGCACTATCATGGGAATTATAAGCATTAATTTTCAACTCGGTGGCAGCATTGCTGCGCTCTTCGCTGGTGCATTGATAGCATTAGAAGTTGGCTGGAAGGGACTTTTCTTTTGGCCCGCATGTTTAGTTTCAGTCATTGCGATTTGGGCCGCATTTGCATCGCGTGAAAGTCCGCAAGCGGTCATTCCTAATGTCCGTTTTGGCCGTAATGCAGGGCTGTTGAAGGCCGAACTCAAATTTGAATCTGCTAACGGAGACAAATACGGCGTCTTTCATGTGATGAAGGGACTATTTCAAATTCCGTTATTTCGTGAATTATTAGTATTTAGTTTTTTTATGCATATCTTGCGTTCATTTTTTATGTACTGGATTCCAAAATTTATGGTGGATATGGGTATGGGTCATGTTGGGGCGGCTATGAGCTCCGCGGTCTTTCCGCTTGCAGGATGCGTCGGTACTATTGCACTTGGTTGGTATACGGATCGTCATTCTGGAAAGCGAACCTCAGCCATGTGGAAAATGCTACTTGGCTCAACTATCGCAATCGCATCAATTGTTCCACTAGTTGCATATCGTATGGAATATGCCTGGGTAATAGTCGTTTTACTTGGTATTGCTGGCTTTTGCATATACGGACCTTACTCAATGACAGCAGGTTGTTTGACTCTAGATATAGCAGGATCTGAAGGCGCGGGAACTTGTTCTGGCTTGTTAGACGGCTTTGGTTATATCGGAGGTACTGTCGCCTCATTGGGAGCCGGAATTGTCGCTGATATCTTTGGTTGGCAACAGGTTTTTTGGTCTTTAAGTTTCTTAGGTCTGATCACCACTCTATGGGTGGCATTTATGAGTCGAAATCGAAAGAGTGTCGAAATAGAAAGGCAATTATGAAGAAAATGTTTTTACTAGGTTTATGTGGAGTGAGTTTTATTGCAAGTATCGGTTATGCGAAAATTGAAATTCATGGCCATCGAGGCGCTCGAGGATCGCGACCAGAGAATACTTTGCCTGCATTCAGCTTCGCATTGGAGTCTGGCGTTGATACGCTAGAGCTTGATTTGGGCGTCAGCAGTGATGGTGAGCTTGTGATTTCTCATGAGCCAGCAATTACGCCAGAACGTTGTTTAGATCCCGCCGGAAAAAAAATGTCTTCTGCGATTTTAATTAAAAATCTGAAATATGAAGAAATTAAAAAATATGATTGTGGGACTCTCGGAAACGAAAAATTTCCAAAACAAGTGGCGGTTCCACATACGCCGATGCCGCGTTTAGAAGATCTATTTAGAGCTAGTTCGCCGATATGATTCGTTAAATTTCGCCAGTTATCCACAGTTTTTTTGGATTTTCAATTCAGCTTTTGTGGATAAGTCCTTCTTGGGCA
>JAYUEN010000305.1:0-38468 GCA_043739185.1 Bdellovibrionales bacterium | reverse complement strand
GGCCCCGGCAAACTACAAAGTAATGAGTTCGTACTGCTCAAGGTGGTAGCTGGGCTCAAGTTTCAATACGACTGAGCGCGCGATTTTCTTCTCAACATAATCAAGCATTTCGGATTCCTCTTCGTAGATCCAATCGCCTACTTCGGGATGGCAATGAACCACGGTTGTAGAGTTGGGCGATTCCTTTTTACCTTCACGCTCTAAATCCCTGAAAATTTCATGCGCAACTGTTGCTTTCTGTTTAATATATCCGCGCCCTTCACAATAGGAGCAGGGTTCACACAGAGTTTTAACCAAACTTGGTCGATTGCGCTTGCGAGTCATTTCGATCAATCCCAAACTCGACATTGCCAATACCGAAGTGCGGGCACGATCTTTTGCAAGCTCTTCTTTTAGCGCCTCAAGTACTTTATCACGGTGATTTTCTTTCTCCATATCGATAAAATCGATGATGATAATGCCGCCGCAATTGCGAATTCGAATGCTATGTGCAATCTCTCTGACCGCCTCGAGATTGGTTTTCAAAATGGTTTCTTCAAGATCTTTTTTACCGACATAGCGTCCGGTATTGACGTCGATTACGACTAAGGCTTCAGCCTCATCAATGACGATATACCCGCCTGATTTGAGCCAAATTTTTCTCTCCATTGAGCGCGAAACTTCAAGGTCGATTTCATATTGATCAAAAAGTGGACGCGCTTCTTTGTAAAGATGAACTCGGTCTTTGAATGCCGGCATAAACTGATTGGTGAAACTCAAAATATTTTTATAGGCCTCGTCGTCATCAATGATAACTCGGCTCACTTCTTCGCTTAAAAGGTCACGAAGCGCGCGCAATTCAACATTGAGTTCGGAATGAACTAAACCAGTTTGCTTTTTCTTTTCAAATGACTTTGAAATATCCTGCCAAAGCCGCTGTAAATAATCTAAATCGTTTTTTAAACTTGCTTCCGTAGCACCTTCTCCTGCTGTTCGAACAATGACTCCGCCCGGAGCCTTTACGCTTTCAATAATTTGCTTGAGCCGATCACGCTCAGCTGGATCTTCAATTCTGCGTGAAATTCCAAAGTGATTGAGGGTCGGCATATAAACTAGATTTCGACCTGGAAGTGAAATATGGGTTGTGATGCGCGCACCCTTTGAACCCAGTGGATCTTTAGCCACTTGAACCATTATGTATTGGCCCTCGGTCAGCAGCTCTTGAATTTTTGGCTTATTGGGAGCGACTACGGCTTTCTGTTCGGAGATTTCTTCGATTCTAGGGGTATTGCTATTGGAGTCTTGATGACTTTCAAAGAAATCATGCGAATCGGCCTCCATATCGCCGCGAACATCGCCGACATACAAAAAGCCTGCTCGATCCAAGCTAATATCAACAAATGCCGCCTGCATTCCTGGCAAAACTCTGATCACTTTGCCGCGGTGTATTGAACCGACCAAGGTCGGTGAGGTTTTTCGGTCGATTTTGAGATCTGTTAACTGCCCGTTCTCAATATAGGCAACTCTGGTCTCAACTGGACGAACATTGATTAATATTTCAGCAGACATTTTTTACCTCAGATTTTCTATAAAGTAGACCGATAAACTCATGGGGGCAATGAGGTATGGCAAAAATCGACGAACTTTTTACAATTATGCTCGATCAAGGAGCGTCGGATTTGCATTTAGCAGCCGGCGCGGCTCCGAGCCTGAGACTTCACGGAGAAATGGTTCCTCTAGAATCTCCGGCTTTAACAAATGAAGAAGTGCAGTTTTTAGTTTTCGAAATTTTAAATGATAAATATAAAAAATCATTCGTCGACAATTGGGAACTCGATTGCAGTTATACTTTTACCGGCAAAGCCCGATTTCGCTGCAATGTCTTTATGCAGAGAAAAGGCTTAGGCGCTGTATTTCGCGTCATCCCTGAAAAAATTAAAACCATGCAAGAATTAATGCTTCCTTCTGCTGTTGGTGATTTGATCAATTGTTCAAAAGGGCTCATTTGCGTGACTGGTCCTACGGGCTCAGGAAAGTCGACGACATTGGCCGCGATGATCAATCATATTAATATGACTGAGCGCTGCCACATTTTAACTATCGAAGACCCAATTGAGTTTGTTCATCCAAATATAAAAAGTTTAGTAAATCAGCGTGAAGTTCACGGGCATACGAAATCATTTGGCAATGCTTTAAGGGCGGCGCTTCGCGAAGATCCAGATATTATCTTGGTTGGTGAGATGCGTGACCTTGAGACCATTCAATTGGCCCTCACCGCTGCCGAAACCGGACACTTGGTATTTGGGACACTTCATACAAATAATGCACATAAAACTATTGATCGAATTATTGATGTCTTCCCTCAGGAGCAACAGGCACAAATTCGGGTGATGTTATCTGAAAGTTTACGGGGCGTTGTAGCCCAAGCCTTGCTCCCTAGAGAAGATCGGCCGGGTCGTGTGGCTGCAATTGAAGTTATGGTGAATACCAAAGCAATTGCCAATCTTATCCGCGACGGAAAGACCTTTCAAATTCCTTCGACCATGCAAACTGGTCGCGGCGAAGGCATGATCACACAAGACAATGCGGTTGATGATTTGATTAAAAAGGGCTGGGTTTCAAGAAAAGTCGGCTATGAATTTTTAGGAAGGCCAATGCCCATCTCATCAGAAGGCGGGCCAACACCTAGTGGTCTAACCCCTCCGGGGCCTGGGCAAAAATCAACCTTGGGCGGCATCATGAATTCGATTAAAAAAACCGGAACCTAAAGCCTCGTCTTAAAACTCAAAATGATAATTTAAATGCAGCGGTGCTGGTGGCTCATAAGCCATCAGTCTTGATGCTTTTTCGAAGCTCAAGTCCGGACGATATTCCGTACCGTAAAATTCAGCGGGATTAGTGGCCGCGCGATAAGTCACAATGATGGTGCCCGTAATAACTCCAACGGCAAAACCTACGGCGATATTTGACAAATTATCTTGAGGTCGGCCATAAAAACTTAGGGTGCTGAGCCCGAGTACGGCTCCCCCAAGACCTGCAAAAATGATTGTGGCCAATTGCTTTCGCGGTCCATTGGCCTTAGTTTTTTCTTCATTTTGAGGAGCACCCGCAACTGGGGCTTGCGCGAATGCAGTTGAAAAAATAAAGACACTTAAAATTACCGGCAAAAGTTTTTTAAGGATTTTTCCGGGAGTTTTTACGGCCATGGGTTTTCTCCATCTTCAAGTAAAACAAAATCAGCTTCGACTCTTAAAGTTGTTATGGGACCTAACTTTACTTCTATTTTATCTACTCTGGCATGTGGAGGGCCGCTGCGCAAAATCTTTTCGAATAAATCGAGTTGTGGTTGTTTGCCAAAGGCCAGAACCTCTACGCGACCGTCGTGCAAATTCCTGATTTTTCCGGAAAGCCCTAATAGCTTAGCTTCGCGCCGAGTATAGGCGCGGAAGCCTACCCCTTGAACTTTTCCGTAAATCAAATAGTGACAGCTCTGCATATTTCGATAATCCTAGCTCGGATCGCTTTAGGCAATCTTGAAGAGGTGCGTTGAATTTATCATTTTTCAAAATAAACCTAAAGTAAATTGAAGCGAGGCCTTAATGCGAGATAAATCCGCCTACAAATTAAACGCGGAAGCTGTTTTAAAAGAACCTAAAAACTTAGCTCAATATATCGATCACACCTTGCTAAAGCCTGATGCTCAAGTTGGTGACATTGAAAGATTGTGCGACCAAGCCATTCAGTTTTCATTTAAAGCGGTCTGTGTTAATCCGGATCGAGTAGCAACCGCATTTTCAAAACTCAAGAATTCACAAGTTCTGATCGCATCGGTCGTGGGCTTTCCTTTGGGTTCGCATTTGACAGAGGTAAAGTGCCGAGAAACTGAATTGGCAGTTTTGGCTGGAGCAAATGAAATCGATATGGTTCTCAATATTGGCTGGTTGAAAGAAAAATTATACGCGGATGTTTCAAATGATATTGCGCGTGTCGTATCGGCCGCAGGCGCAAAACAGAAAGTAAAAGTCATTTTTGAAACTGGCTTATTGAGCCAAGACGAAATTCGCATCGCCTGTAAATTAAGTGAGGATGCCGGCGGGCATTTTGTAAAGACCTCGACCGGCTTTCTAGGTCGAGGTGCGAGCCTTGATGATGTGCACACGATGTTTGACAGCATTTCAAAACAAACTGAAATTAAGGCCAGCGGTGGCATTCGAGATTTGAAATTTGCCTGCGAATTACTCGCGGCTGGGGCCACACGCATCGGAACCAGTTCCGGCGTGCAGTTGATAAACTCACAAGCCGCCCTTCATTCATATTAATTTGTAAAGTCACTTCTGGAGTCATGATGTTTTTCGCCACTGAAATTATTCAAAAAAAGAAATTAGGCATCAGCAATAGTCGAGACGAAATAAATTTTATGGTCAATTCGTTTACCTCTGCCGATCTACCTGAGTATCAAATGGCGGCGTGGCTAATGGCGGTGTATTTTAAAGGCTTAGACCACGAAGAAACTTCATATCTGACCGACGTGATGATGCATTCGGGTAGAACTCTTAATTTTTCAAATTTAAAATCGCTTGCCGTAGACAAACACTCTACTGGCGGGGTGGGAGATAAAACCACATTGATTATCGCAGCTCTGGTTGCGGCAGCCGGAGTCTATGTTCCGCTTGTGGCGGGCAGAGGACTCGGGCATACAGGAGGAACTCTTGATAAGCTTGAGTCCATCCCGGGCTTCAATGTGAATCTCGCAACCGAGGTTTTTCAGAGTCAGGTTGCTAAAATTGGCACTGCCATCGTCGGTCAAACTTCAGAGTTTTGTCCGGCCGACAAAAAAATCTATGCTCTTCGCGACGTGACTTCGACCATTGACTCCATGCCGATCATTTGCGCTAGCATCATGAGTAAGAAGTTGGCTCTAGGCGCAGGCGCAATTGTCTTAGACGTTAAATTTGGCTCAGGCGCATTTATGAAAACTTATGATGACGCTTTTAAGCTCGCTGGCTTGCTCGTTGAAATCGGAAATCGCGCGGGCAGAAAAATGTCCGCTTTTATTACTGATATGAGTCAGCCCCTGGGCCGATTTATAGGAAATTCTCTCGAGGTCGGAGAGTGCTTGGCTATCATGTCTGGGGAAGAGTTTTTGGGCGAGGCGCGCTTTGAAGATACCCGCGAACTCAGCCTGATTTTAGCCGCTGAAATGATTTTTCTTGGCGGCAAAGCGAAGGACGCAAAAGACGCTTATAAGTTTGCTGAAAAACTATTAAAAAGTGGCGCGGCCCTTGCTAAATTTCAGGAGCTTTGCGCGGCCCAAGGCGGTCAATTGTCCCAATTGAAACAAAGTAAAAATCGCCACATCGTTCGCGCTGAACAATCAGGCTTTTTAGAAAGTTTTGATACTGAAAAATTTGGTATGGCAGCCCTTTCAATAGGAGCGGGACGTATCAAAGTTACGGACCCTGTAGACCATAGCGCCGGTATTCAGGTGCATGCAAAATTATCGGATGCCGTTCAAAAAGGCGATTGCCTATACACCCTATTTGGCGAAGACTCCTCTAAATTTGAAGATGCCGAGAATATGCTTTTGCTGGCCACGAAAATTTCCTTGCAAAAGAGTCAATCTCCCAGTTTGATAGCTGGTCGCATGGGTTTGGCAAAGCCATAGTCGGCACGCCTTTTGGGCGTATTAATACAATAAGGGAAATGTTTTTTCATGATTCAAGAAAATCTCGCAACCACGGTGGCCTATATCCGCCAACACTCAAAATTAAAGCCTCGTGTGGGCATTATTTTGGGTTCTGGTCTTGGCGCCTTCGTTAAGCATATCAAGATTGAAACTAGTTTGCCTTATGATGAAATTCCGTCCTTTGCTCCACCTACAGTTGATGGGCACAAAGGCAAACTTATCTTGGGCCACTGTAAAGATATTCCGATTGCAGTTCTACAAGGTCGAATTCATTATTATGAAGGTCACAAGATGGCGACGGTTGTTTTTCCAACACGAACTCTCGCGATGCTTGGAATTGAAGCTTTATTGCTGACTAATTCTGCCGGCGGCTTAGATCCAAATATGAAACCTGGCGACTTTATGCTCATTGATGATCACATCAATTTAATGGGCGACAATCCGTTGAAAGGTCCCAATATTGAACAGCTGGGGCCACGCTTTCCTGATATGAGTGAACCCTACGACCTCAAATTGACCAATACCCTAGAAGAAACTTTGAAAAAGCTCAATTTTCCTTTTTGGCGCGGAGTTTATTGTGGCGTGAGCGGACCGACTTATGAAACTCCCGCAGAAGTACGCTATCTGCAAATGATGGGCGGAAAAGCGGTTGGCATGAGCACTGTTCCCGAATCAATTGCAGCAAACCATTTGGGTTTAAGAGTGTGCGCACTTAGCTGCATTACCAATCCTGCCGCAGGAATCACCAAGAATAAATTATCACACGCTGAAGTCACGCAAACGGCGCAAGCCTTTGAAGATAAGTTTTGTGAATTGCTTGTTGAATTTGTCGGAAATTATAAATAGATCACCGACACAAATTATTTTGGTTTTTTTTAATTCGCAAAACTTCAGCGGCCGAAAAACTGCAATCAGTAACCAGCAGGGCCTTATGAGGTTCGTTTTCCCCCAACATAACAATCTTGTTCTCTCTTTTGCTGCCGTTAAAACTGATTTGCAATAGCTAGCTAACTTCATTTTGGCTTTTCGGTTAAATATTAATTCGAAATCTTGGTCCAAGAGCTAGCCCTGCTTTGGACCATAAACTCCTTTGTAAGCCATGCCTACAAAGCCTTTGAAAGAATATCTCAAAATTGGACTAACCCAAAACTCAAGTTCAACCGACAATAGTATATGCACCTTGGCTCGACCAATGTGCCGGCTCCAAAAGTAATTTGTAGCCACCAAATTGGAGGATCGACATGGATGTCGCCCACAAAGTTCTTAGCCTTTTATTTTGTGCCATTTTTCTCTCAAGCTGTGGTGCAAATACAGGCGCTCAAAATCAAAATCAGTTTTCTTCAAGTGACAAAGCCAAATGTACAAGTGCCGAAATCAAAGATCGCTTCATTGTAAAATGGAAGAGTGGACGCATCTCACGCGAATCAGCTTTTGATCGAGAGCATTTTAAACATGGATTTATGGTTGAAAATTCCGACCAAATTGAGTTTGCAGAACATGATTATCGCGTTCAAATTGATGCCCGCGAAAGTGTCGCTTCAACTGTTAACACGGTCTCTGCATTGCCGACGAGCTGGGGACAGCAGATGGTGCAAGCACCCAGCGCATGGAGTGCTGGCGCCAATGGCGGTGGCGTGATCGTTGCGGTCATTGATTCGGGCGTCGACTATAATCATCCACAACTGGTCAATCAAATTGCCCTGAATGTCGGCGAGATGGGTATGGACTCAAAGGGGCACGACAAAACAAATAATAATATTGATGATGATGGCAATGGTTATATTGATGACTTCAGGGGATATAATTTTGCACCAGATGATCCTCTTCCCACGCCACATCAGGCACTTAATAATCCAATGGATACTAACGAACATGGCACACACGTTTCGGGCATCATCGCCGCCCAACACAGTGCTGGCCCAATTCAGGGAATGGCCGAGCAAGCTAAAATTTTACCACTTAGATTTATCAACGCCAGCGGAGGCGGCTCAGTAGGAAGTGCAATCGAAGCCATTCAATATGCGGTGAAAGCAAATGCCAAAGTGATCAATGCCAGCTGGGGCGGAAGCGATTGCAGCGTGGCGCTTCAGCAAGCCATTTCAGGTTTAGAAGCTAAGGGTGTGGTTTTTGTAGCAGCAGCAGGGAATGACGGAAAGAATTTAGAATCGGCGCCATCCTATCCCGCGGCCTTTAGTTTTCCGGGGCAAATTACAGTACTTGCGACCACCGAACTAGATGCGCAAGCTGAGTTCTCAAATTATAGCTTTACTCTTGCTCAAATTGGCGCACCCGGAGTCGGAATTGTAAGCACAGTCCCCAATAGCGGAACGAAGTCATTAGACGGCACGAGCATGGCAACTCCGTTTGTTACGGGTGCTGTCGCTATGCTTTTTGGAGTTAAGCCCAATGCAAGTGTTGCCCAAGTAAAAAACGCACTTCTAAAGTCGATTGATTTAACACAAGTTGCCGATTCTGCAGGCGGCCGACTGAATATTAAAAAAGCTGTCGATTTTTTCAAAAGCCTCTAGTGCTGGCTTCAATACACAGCGCAGAAATAAATTAAATATGCTCTAGCCGGGGCTTGCTTAACACATCGCGCGTTCTATAGCTTAATAGCTTAACTCATTAAACCTCTTTCACATTTTAATAATGAGTTATTTTGCTGGAGGCTTTGGTGCGCTACTTTATCGCCGATTTAAAAAATTATGTAGGTCAAACAGTTGAACTCAAAGGCTGGGTCTACAACACACGCTCATCGGGTAAGGTAAAGTTTTTACTCCTTAGAGACGGTACCGGTATATGCCAATGTGTTTATTTCAAAGGCGATGCCGATCCCGAGAGCTTTGATCAACGCTTTGATCAACTCACTCAAGAAACTAGTGTGATTGTGACCGGAACCGTGAAGGAAGAAAAGCGTAGCCCAGGCGGCTTTGAGCTAAGCGCAAAACATTTATCAATTATTCAAGTGGCACATGAATATCCAATTACACCAAAAGAACATGGCACTGATTTTTTAATGAATCATCGTCATCTTTGGCTCAGGTCGAAACGTCAACATGCGATCATGCGCATTCGATCTGAAATCATCAATGCAGTTCGAGAATTTTTCAATGGTCGCGGCTTCACGCTTACGGATGCGCCGATTTTCACACCCAATGCGTGCGAAGGAACCTCGACTCTTTTTGAAACCCAGTATTTTGATGACAAAGCTTATCTTTCTCAAAGCGGCCAACTTTATATTGAGGCAACCGCCGCGGCTCTCGGGAAAGTTTATTGTTTTGGCCCCACTTTTCGCGCCGAAAAATCAAAGACTCGTAGGCATCTTATTGAATTTTGGATGGTCGAAGCCGAAGTGGCTTTCAATGATCTCTTCGACAATATGGAGCTCATCGAAGGCTTGGTTGAATACGTGGTTCAACGAACAGTTAAAAATTGCCCTGAGGAATTCATAGCCATTGAGCGCAATACCGATTTGCTTAAAAATGTGAAGGCGCCATTTGCGAGAATTCACTATTCGGAAGCCGCGCAGATTATTAAAAAAGAGAACCCCGAATTTATCATTGGCGATGACTTTGGCGGCACTGATGAAACTATTATTTCTTCAAAGTTTGAAACGCCGGTTTTTGTTCATCACTACCCTGCCGAAATAAAAGCTTTTTATATGAAAGAAGATCCGAAAGAACCTGGGATGACCTTGAGTTGTGATTTGCTCGCAACCGAAGGTTATGGGGAGCTCGTTGGTGGCGCCCAACGTGAAGACGACCTTGAAACACTTAAGAAAAAAATTGCTCATCACAAATTAAATGAACAAGCTTTTGATTGGTATTTAGATTTAAGAAAGTACGGAAGCTTTCCCCATTCTGGCTTTGGACTGGGAATCGAAAGGACCGTAGCTTGGATTTGTGGATTGCCTCATGTGCGTGAGTCGATTCCTTTTCCGCGTCTATACGGCCGCAGCTATCCCTGATTTTTAATAAAAATTTTATTTGGAGAAATGAAATGACTACAACTGAAAATATGTCTCGAACACAGCTCAAAGTTCAAGAGCTCGAAGAAAGAAATAGCGAAGCATTGGCTGGCGGCGGACCGGATCGCATTGCAAAACATAAAAGCGGCACAAGACTCACAGCTCGCGAACGACTTGAGGTTCTTTGTGATCCCGGCAGTTTTGTCGAAATGGATCGCATGGTTACTCACCGCTCTACCAATTTTGGACTCGGCGAAAATCGTGTCCCCGGAGATGGCGTCATCACCGGCTATGGCCGCATCAACGGCAAACTCATATATGCTTATAGCCAAGATTTCACCGTTATTGGCGGAAGTATGTCACGCACCCAAGCCAATAAAATTCTTAAAATTATGAGCATGGCTATGAAAACTGGAGCACCTATCATCGGACTCAATGATTCGGGCGGTGCGCGTATTCAAGAGGGCGTTGAAGCTCTCGGTGGATATGCCGATATCTTCTTAAGAAACGTTTTAGCTTCAGGTGTAGTCCCTCAGATAAGTGCGATCATGGGCCCATGCGCGGGAGGAGCCGTGTATTCTCCTAGCATTACAGATTTCATTTTTATGGTGAAAGAAACCAGCTATATGTTTGTCACTGGTCCTGACGTAATCAAGACCGTGACACATGAAGAAGTAACCAAAGAAGAATTAGGCGGAGCCCTCACGCACAATCAAAAATCAGGGGTCGCACATTTTGCCACCGAAGATGATAAAAATTGTTTGCTCATGATTCGCGAGTTACTCAATTTCTTGCCGTCAAATAATCTAGATGATGCGCCTTTATTTAAAACGACCGATAGTCCTGACCGCATTGAAGAATCTCTCAATAGCTTTATTCCAGATTCGTCGAAAAAGCCCTATGATATGCTTGAGTTGATTAAAACAATCGTCGACGAAGGCTACTTCCTCGAAGTTCATCAGCACTACGCAAAAAATATTATCGTTGGCTTTTCTCGATTCAATGGTCGCTGCGTAGGTATTGTTGCCAATCAACCACAAGTTCTTGCCGGATGTTTGAATATTGAAGCGAGTATCAAGGCCGCGCGCTTTATACGCTTTTGTGATTCATTTAATATTCCGCTGCTCACTCTTGTCGATGTTCCGGGCTTCCTGCCAGGTACCGACCAAGAATGGAATGGCATTATCACTCACGGCGCAAAACTCTTGTATGCATATGCAGAAGCCACTGTTCCGAAGGTCACTGTTATTACACGCAAAGATTACGGCGGGGCTTACTGTGTAATGTCTTCGAAACATTTACGCGGTGATATTAATTTGGCTTATCCGACTGCCGAAATTGCGGTGATGGGTGCTGACGGCGCAGTGAATATTATTTTTAGAGACGCGATTAAGAAAGCCAAAGATCAGGTTACAGAAAAGGCCAAATTAACCGCCGACTACGAAGAGAAGTTCGCGAACCCTTATGTTGCAGCCGAGTTAGGCTATATTGACGAAGTCATTGAGCCTGCTATGACTCGGGTTCGAATCATTCAAGCACTTGAAATGCTAAAAAACAAACGCGATAGCAATCCACCTAAAAAACACGGAAATATTCCGCTTTGATACGAGGTTTTAATTGAAGAAGCCGCTTTTTAAAAAAATATTGGTCGCAAATCGTGGAGAAATCGCACTTCGGGTCATTCGCGGCGCGCGAGATCTCGGTATTCCTTCGGTTTCAGTTTACTCAGATGCAGATCGAAATAGTTTGCATGTAGTATTAGCGGACGAGGCTTATAATATTGGTCCGCCGCCGAGCAAAGACTCGTATCTTAAAATCGAAAATATTATGAAGGCAATCAAGGAATCTGGCGCGGATGCCGTTCATCCTGGCTACGGTTTCTTAAGCGAAAATGTTGAGTTTGCAGAAACCCTTAAAAAAGCCGGCATTACCTTTATCGGACCAACTCCAGACAATATTCGCAAAATGGGTGATAAACTTTCTGCACTTAAACTGATGCGTGAAGCGGGCGTCCCGACAGTTCCAGGAAGTGGTGGGCCGGTCGACAGCATCGAAGAAGCAAAAAGAATTGTCGCCAAGATTGGCCTGCCCGTTATCATTAAAGCTACTGCTGGCGGCGGCGGAAAAGGCATGCGCGTCGTTCATGAAATGTCTGAACTTGAAAGTGGTTATCGTGCCGCCCGTTCGGAAGGTCTGAATTATTTCAAAAACGATACGGTTTATATTGAACGCTTTATCAATGCGCCAAAACATATTGAAGTGCAGGTTTTCGGCGATACTCACGGAAATATTGTGCATCTTTTTGAGCGCGAATGCTCGGTACAAAGGCGACATCAAAAAATTATCGAGGAGTGTCCGTCGCCGTCGGTGTCGCCCGAAGTAAGAAAAAAATTGGGTGACGTTGCGGTCAAGGCAGCCAAAAGCATTGGCTATATTGGTGCCGGAACCATTGAATTCATTTTCGATAATATCACCAAAGAATTCTTTTTTATGGAGATGAATACCAGACTCCAAGTTGAACATCCGGTGACTGAAATGGTTACTGGTATCGATTTGGTGCGCGAGCAAATTTATGTTGCCGCTGGATACCCATTGAGCTTTAAGCAAGAAGATGTGGTTCAGCGAGGGCACGCCATTGAAGCCAGAATTTGTGCCGAAGATCCAATAACTTTTACTCCAAGCCCGGGTTTAATTCGAAGATGCAGGCATCCGCAAGGCCCTTTTATTCGTTCGGATTCTTATGCCTATCCGGGCTATGAAGTTCCAATATATTATGATCCTATGATTTCAAAATTAATTGCGTGGGGACAAACTCGTGAGGATGCGATCAATCGTTTGGACCGTGCTCTAACTGAATTTACTTTGACCGGCATTAAAACAAATATTGTTTTGCATAAATCTATTTTGCGCGCGCCACAATTTATTGATGGCTCGTACACAACGCAATTTATTGAAAAGCAGCTTGAAATTAAGATGCCGCAACTCTTTCGCGTCGTAGACAATCATATCTTTTTAATTACGGCAGCTATTGCCGCCTACAATGATAAGAAATCGCGAAACGAAATGGAATATCCAAGCGACAGCAAATGGAAAAATTTGGGTCGCCAAAAGGCGATTCGGACACTGTGATTTTCCGTTGGACAGTTTTTAGATTTATTTTTTGAGGAGAGATTATGTTTTTTGAAGCAGACTTGAGGGACAAACATTACAAAGTCGATATCACCGAGTCACGAAAGTCTTGGATCATCAACCTTAAGGAAGAGGATTTAGATTGGGTCAATTACGAAATATCAAAAGACGATTACAAACTCGTTGAGAATGTTATTAGTCTTATTTTTGGTGGCGCCTCTTATGTGCTCGATGTGATTGGCTCTGGCTATAATTATATGGTTTATACTCGTGGCGCTTATCGCGAAGTTAAAATTTACAATGACGAAAATATTTTGCATGAAAGCTTGAAGCGTGGCGGAAGCTTAGGCGCTGGTGACAATCTCACCAGCGGTATGCCAGGCAAGATTGTAAAAGTCTTAGTAAAAAAAGGTGATATTGTAAAAGCTGGCGGCCCACTTCTCATCATGGAAGCCATGAAAATGGAAAACGAAATGCGCGCTTCACACAACACAAAAATCAAAGAGGTTTTTGTGAAAGACGGCGACCATGTCGAGGCTGGCGCGACTCTCATTTCATTTGAAAAACCGAATGAAAAAGTCTAAGGAAAGAAAAGCCAGTTTTAAAAATTCAAGCTTAATTGAGTTGGACCCATTATACGATTCAAAAAGTTGGAGTGAAGCTTCAACTTCATCTGAACTGGGTGCGCCTGGCGACTATCCGTATACCAGAGGTGTGCAATCTACCATGTACCGTGGTCGCTTTTGGACCATGAGACAATACGCAGGCTTTGGCTCGGCCGCTCAAAGCAACGAGCGCTATAAAATGCTTCTTAAAAAAGGCCAAACAGGTTTGTCAGTCGCATTCGATCTTCCCACTCAGATGGGCTATGATTCGGATCATATTATGGCCACAGGTGAAGTTGGCAAAGTCGGTGTCGCCATAAGCTCACTTGAAGATATGGAAATTCTTTTGAAGGATTTGCCTCTCGATACAATCTCAACTTCGATGACCATTAACTCTACGGCGGGAATTTTATTGGCGCTATATATTGCCGTGGCCAAAAAGCGCGGCGTTTCAATGCAAAAGATAAATGGCACCATTCAAAATGATATTTTAAAAGAGTATATCGCGCGCGGAACTTATATTTATCCGCCCAAACAATCGATGCGAATTATCACCGACATTTTTGATTTCTGCTCTAAAGAAATTCCCTCATGGAATACCATTAGTATTTCGGGTTACCATATTCGCGAGGCCGGAAGTACTGCCGCGCAAGAAATTGCCTTTACCTTGGCTGATGGCATGACCTATGTACAAGCGGCCATTGATCGCGGCTTAGATGTCGACTCCTTTGCAAGTCGGCTGAGTTTTTTCTTTAATGTTCATAATAATTTTTTTGAGGAAGCTGCAAAATTTCGAGCGGCCCGACGTTTGTGGGCCAAAATAATGCGTGATCGCTTTCATGCCAAGGACGACAAATCATGGCGTTTGCGATTTCACACACAAACGGCTGGGAGCACCCTAACCGCGCAGCAGCCTGAAAACAATATTGTGCGTGTGACCATGCAGGCCTTAGCCGCCGTTCTCGGTGGCACTCAAAGCCTACATACCAACTCAATGGATGAGGCCCTTGGCTTACCAACAGAAAAGGCGGCAACCATTGCTCTGCGCACCCAACAAATTATCGCAAATGAAACCGGCGTTGCCGATGTTATTGATCCTTTGGGCGGATCCTATTATGTTGAAAAGCTAACCAATGATCTTGAAACTCAAGCAGAGCAATATATCAAGCGCATTGAAGATCTCGGTGGCGTGGTAAAATGTATCGAGTCCGGATGGATTCAAAAAGAAATTCAAAATGCGGCTTACCGCTATCAGCGAGCCGTCGAAAACAAAGATGAAATTGTAGTCGGAGTAAATGATTTTATTCAGGAGCAGAAATTCGATTCAGAAGTTTTGCGGGTTTCTGAAGAAGTCTCACATGAGCAGATTGCGAGACTCAAACGCTTCAAAGCCGGCCGCAATTTAGACTTGGTTAAAAAGCATCTTGATAAGATTCGTTCTGCCGCCAGTGGTAGAGACAATCTGATTCCTCTTTTCATTGCGGCCGTTGAGGACAAAGTAACTCTAGGTGAGATATCAGATGCCTTGAGAGCTGTATTTGGACTCTTTAAAGAAACTATAACGGTCTAATATTATGAGTACTCCGCAAGGAAAAATTTTAGATCATTTAAATATTTTGCCCGCCGCACGCGACGCCGATTGGGAGCAAACTTTTTTACATCTTTTCCCAATGATAAATGTCACCATTGCACGACCCGATCCGCAGACAGGACCTGACAACTGGCCTTATCTGTTTGTTGAAGTTACAGATTCGAGCGAAGAACCCGTTTTAAGAGTCATCGAATGGCTTTCAGAAAGAGGCATTGGCTTAGCAATCAATCCACAAAAGGCGATTCCTGATTTTGTTTTAACTTACGGAATGCTTTGCAATTATCGGATGTCCGGCTATCTCATTACTGATCAAAGTGATTTTGGTCCGAAAGAAATTCAAGCCGAAAACAATCAGATCTTTGTCGCCGAACCGAACGAGCATTATTTGCCTTCTTATTTGCGCGAGATCATACGCAACTTTTTTAAAGATCAAAAGATCTCAAAGCCGCGACTTACATTGATTAGCCAAGATCAAAAGTTGTACGATTTGGCATTTTCTTTAGAGTCCTTAGGTTCTCCGCCCGAACACGAACACACTGGCATCTGCGAAGCACTCTCGTGGTTTTTACCCGCACATTACGGTATTGTCTTGGTGAGCGAAAAACGCATTTCAGGTTTCGTCGATCTATGAGGTTCGATTCCCCCCAACGCAACCTTGGTATGCTGCAGAATCCGGATCCTTTACATTAAGAGGCCTTTAGTTTTGGTTTGCCCTTGGTATTCGAATTGCTTTTTTGCATCTTCATGACCAAACAACTCTTTGATGACATTCATCCTAAAACGATTCGTCTTTTACATATTCGATTTTTCAATTTAGCGGATGAGCTGCTTGCTCAGGAGGAAAAGCTCATTCATGCGCTTTACGAGCTCTATAAAATTAAGACTTTTAAGCGTCTGGGTCACAAATCTCTGCTGGGTTTTTGTGTTCAAAGTTTGAAACTACCTCGCACTCAAAGTCAGCGCCTGGTCACTAAAGTAAGCCGCTTTGACCCAAGGTTGAGTTCCGGGAGATTAGACCTCATTAAAGACGCTAATCAAGCTCGCCTGGGCGGGGGAGTAAATCAATGAGGCACTCGCGCCAGTAATCAGGGGCTTCCTCAGAATAGTCGATAGCCACTTCAAAGAGACCTTTATTGATACGCTTGGTACGAGCTACAGTGCCAGTGAGTTCAAGATTCATTTGCTCGAGTAAGAGCATGACTTTGGTACCCAGCAACTCATTTAAGGTAAGACTTTCGCGCGCAAATTTTGCTAAAAGTTCGGTGCGCGGAATATGCAGAAGAAATCCGGTATGAGAGGCATCGATCAGCACTGCACTTTTGGCAATTACTTCGGCGTGATCAAGAGATGTCAGATTCTTGATATTGACCGCACTGGTTTCAATGCGCTTAGAAAGCCTTTTTTCTACAGCAGGTTTTGGCATGGGCACTCCGACTTGAAATTTGTCATCTTGATCCATACTGTTCTATCGGCTAGTGAGATTCATATATTGAGGAAATAAATTTTTGTAAACATAATTGACAAGGCTACAAAGGCGCTTGTTTTAGGGTGCTTACGCGTTTCTCAAAATGAGACAGCACGGGAATATTTTTTTATTTTTACTCAAGTCTACTGGTTAAATTCAGAAGGCCAATCAACCGCATGGCCAGCAGATATCCTCATCATGCGCTCGAGCGAGAGCTTGGCAAAATTTTGGTATTTGGCTTCAACATGAATTTCAGGCGCCAAATGAGTTAAAGAGTTTCGTATCTTTTCGAGGTTGTTGAGCTTCATAAAGGGACAATGATTGCAGCCACAACTGCCACCCTCCATCGGCGCTTGAATAAGCAAGGCATCGGGTCTCGCCTTTTGCATTTGATGAAGAATGCCGGTCTCAGTGGCTACAATAAATTCTTTGGTAGACGTATTTTTCACAACCTCCTCTAACAACCTTGAGGTCGAACCTATGACATCAGACTTAGCCAGGATTTCTTCTCCACATTCGGGATGCGCTATAACTAAGGCCTTTGGATGTTTTTCTTTTAAGATAAAGAGCTCGCGACTTGAAAATAAGACATGCACCTGGCAAGAGCCTGGCCACATTGTCATTTTACGACCGGTTTTTTTCATTAAAAAATTTCCGAGATTTCGATCTGGGCCAAATAAAATGTCTCGCTCACGCGGAATCGAAGCGATGATTTTTTCAGCGTTGCTTGAGGTACAGATCACATCCGAAATTGATTTCACCGCGACCGAGCTATTGATATAGGTGATGCACAGGCTTTTTGGATGCTTCCTTCGCCAATCTAAATAAGCCTCATATGGTGAATGTTCTACCAAGGAGCAGCCGGCGGCGAGATCGGGTACCAGAACCGTCTTTTCTGGTGACAATAGTTTCACACTTTCGGCCATAAATACGACACCCGCGAGAAGAATGACTTTGGCTGTGCTTTGCTGCCCACGCTGAGCTAGGAAGTAACTATCGCCAATTTCATCGGCTAGATCTTGAATATCGCCATCTTCATAAAAATGCGCTAGCAGCAGAGCTTCACGATCTTTTTTTAATTGCTGAATTTCGCTTTCAATTGAGCGCATACCAAATCCTAAGGCAGCTCAAATTTATGTAAGGGAGCCGCCCTTTAAGGATGTAATAATCCCTTTTGAGACGGTACGCAAGGATTCGAAAACTCCGGCGCCTCCTGAGGCATTGGCTTCAAAGTCGGGAGCATTGTATTTGTTTAATGCTGTTCGCAATTCGGCAACAGAGGCCACATTTTTTAGATCGCGTTTATTGTACTGAATAACGAGTGGAACATCTTTGATACTATAACCTTGCTGCTCCAAATTTTTTTCGAGGTTTTTCAAGGATTCTATATTTTCATCCATACGCTCTATTTGCGAGTCCGCTACGAATATCACTCCATCTAAGCCTTTTAAGATCAATTTGCGACTGGCATCGTAGATGACTTGGCCGGGCACCGTATAGAGATGCAGTCTGGTCTCAAGACCGCGAATTTGACCGACCATTAAGGGCAAAAAATCAAAAAACATGGTGCGCTCAGGATTCGAGTAAAATCTCATCATTTCTGAGGCATCGCTGTTTTTAGTTGTATTGTGATAAACCCACTGAAGGTTCGTGGTTTTACCGCTGAGAGATGGGCCGTAATAAACAATCTTACAGTGTATTTCTTTTGCTTCTTGATTGACGAATGCCAAAGCTGCAAATCCTTTTTGAAGTCTAATCTTGTGTTGCGAGCCTACTTTTGAAAAGAGCCTAAGCCAAGTTCAATTCGATTTTCAAGTGCTCGTCCCAATGTCCTATCATCCACATAATCAATGTCGCTGCCAAGCGGAACTCCACTTGCGATCCGACTTAATTTCACATTTTTGTCTTGCAGAAGCTTGGTCAAATACAAAACTGTGGTATCGCCTTCGAGATCAGGATCGAGAGCCAAAATCACCTCGGATATTTTCGGCTGCCCTATACCAGAGCTAGCTTGGGCGATTCCGTGGTCACCTTCTTCTATTCTTTCGAGCAGCTCTTTAATTTTGAGGTCTTGTGGCCCGATATTATCAAGAGGAGAAAGGGCTCCATGAAGTACATGATAGCGTCCTCGAAAGGCACCTGAGCTCTCAAGCCTGACAATGTCCGAAGGCTCTTCAACAACACAAATCAAATCTTCCCTGCGGGTATGATCGGTACAATACCGACAGAGGTCACTTTCATCGGTATAAGAAAAGCACTGTGCGCAAGTATGAACACTCTCTTGAACTCGTTTTAAGGCTTCCTGAAGGCCGGTCGAATATTCTGGAGTACGCAGGATAAAATACGCCAAGCGCTGTGCGGTCTTCGGGCCTATTCCTGGCAGGCGATTGAGCTCATGGACTAACTTTTCAAGAGAGTTGATTTTAAACACTGGGCCCTTTGCTTAGTTTAAGCCTGGAAAATTAAAGTTCCCTGTCACTTTTTCCATTTCTTTAGCATTGCTGGTTTTGGCAGTTCGAAGTACGTCGTTGGTTGCAGTTACAATGAGATCCTGAAGCATCTCGACATCACCAGATTTCATGACTTCGTCGGTAATTTTGAGCTCAATGATTTCACTTTCGCCACGAATTTTAATGGTGACGGCGCCGCCGCCTGATGTGGCTGAGTGTTCTTTCAATGCCAACTCTTCTTGAAGCTTTTTGATCTTCATTTGTAATTGGTTGGCTTGCTTCATGAGATTTTGCATTCCGCCTGGTCCGCCTTTTCCCTTCATGACTTCTCCTTTATCGATTTGATTTGTGCTTTAAACAATTCTTGAGTGGATCGCACTAGTGGATGATTTTCAATTTGTTTTTCAATCGACTTCTCCTCTGCTTGAATTTTTTTCTGTTCAATTACCTTTGGAGCTGTGGCGCCTTCTTCAGCACCTGACAATTGTGCCTGAATGCTGAATTTTTTATTCCAAAGAGTCTCGACAAACTTCTCAATTCTTCTTAAGTTATCGGGCTCTTTGAGTTTGTCGAGCAAGAAACTCATTTTTTTAGGCACGCCTAGCTTGAGCACTGTGCCCTCAATGCCTAATAGTTCGGTATTCTCTAAAATGGCTCCTAAGAGTCCATTTGATTTTTTCACCTTTTCAACAAATCCAATCCAGAGTTCTGTGGGATTTTGAAAATCTAAAACTGGGGCCGCTTGGGTTCCGCGAGTGTCCATAAATTGTGATGCTTTTGGTGGGGCAAAGGCCGCTTGATTTGACGTCGGGACTTGTGGCTTTGCGGATGGAGCCTGAGCTGTGGTTTGCGAGCTTTGAATGCCGGCTGCATAATTTTTTACGGACGAAGACCCCGCCGGTGACGCCATAGGAGCCTGAGGGATATGCATTTGTGCAACCGCCTCTTTGGCTTTTAACAGATTTTGCAAGTCATGAATTCGGGGTGCGGCTGCCATTCTCAGGAGGATAATTTCTAAAACCAATCTTGGATCTTGCGCTCTCAAAAGATCGTTCACACCCTTAAGTGCCATATCAAACATAAAATGAAGATCTTCTTCACTGAGCTTAGCAGTTAATTTACGAAGGGCTTCGATTTCAGCCTGAGGAAGATCGAGCATATTCTCGAGATCAACTCTTTCAGGATCGATCAGGCGAGAAATCAACGCATGTCGAATTTCTTCAAGCAACTCTTGTGCAAAAATTTTATAGTCGTAACCCCCGCGAAAAATCTTTTCGATGATTTTCAAAATGGCCTGGGGATCGCGAGCGGCAAGCGCGGTCAAAGTCTCAAGCAAAACGCTGCGATCTGTTAAACCCAGCACTTCAACCACGCGCTCATGGCTGAGCTTTTCGCCGGAACAAAAACTCACCACTTGATCAAGTAAGCTTTGCCCATCTCGCATTGAACCGTCGGCTTGTCTGGCAATCACCCAAAGGGCATCGGCTACGAACTCAATTTTTTCTGCTCCACATATTTTGGCCAAATGATCGGCAATTTGGCGCGTGGGGATTCTGCGAAAATCAAAGCGTTGGCAACGACTTAAAATCGTATTGGGAATTTTTTGCGCCTCGGTTGTTGCCAACACAAACACGGCGTGTGCCGGCGGCTCTTCGAGTGTCTTTAAGAGCGCATTGAAAGCACTTGTGGTGAGCATATGAACTTCATCTATAATATAAATTTTATGCTTACCATGCGAAGGCATATAGCCAACGCTTTCTCGAAGCTCACGAATCGAATCAACGCCATTATTGCTGGCGCCATCAATTTCAATGACATCAAGACTTCGTCCCGCGGATATATCGCTGCATATTTGGCATTTCCCGCAAGGAATATAGTTTTTTACATTCGGGCAGCACAAAGTTTTTGCTAAGATTCGCGCTGAAGAGGTCTTGCCGGTCCCTCTTGTGCCAGTAAACAACATGGCATGTGGAAGACGATCATTTTTAAGTGCGTTTATGAGAGTCGTTGTAATATGGTTTTGGCCGACCAATTCCTGAAATGTTTGTGAGCGCCATTTGCGCGCTAAAACTTCATATGCCAAAGTTACCGCCAATTAAAATTAAAAGTGGCCGGGTATCCCGTGTCACATAATTCCGGAGTTACCGTTGCTTCCTTTCGGACCTAGCGGAGTTAGCTCGGTTTTATTGCATGAGACCCGGCCGAGATGAACTTAGCTTACTGAGGGCGCAAGGCGCAAGAACTGAAGGTGAATACGCCCATATTTTTAGACTTCATTTGTGGCTGGGCGTACCATCCCAATTCAGAGAAAAATACCGCTCATTTCATAGGTTTGGAATCTAATAAAACAAAGGCAGGTACAGACTCAGGATCGCTAAATTGCCAATGTACCTCGGGGTTTGTCCCGTTTGGTATTTTTGAAACCTGCGAAAAGTGTTTGCTGAGCATTTCACCCATTGCGACGGCCGAATCAAATACCAACCAGCCAGGCAGTAGTTTTTCAAAAATTTCTTTGATCCAAGGATAATGCGTACAAGCCAGCAAGGCGACGCCCCCCGGAAGTTGAAAATAGGGCTTGAGATACTCTTTGGTGGTTTCTTCTAAAATTCGATGCTTTATCCAGGATTCTTCAATCATCGGCACCAAGAGAGGACATTCTTGCTCAATGATTTGAACCTCCACCCCTAGTCTACTCCGAATCAAATTCAAATAAGTATGGCTGCGAACCGTCGCTCTGGTTCCTAAAATAAGGATTGGCGCTTGTGCAGACTGCAGCTTTTTAAAATGAGTCACGACACTTTCAATTCCGGCGTCAACGACGCTGAATACGGGCATTTTCTCACCCATGACTTTGCGAATTTCATCTATGGCGATACATGATGCTGTATTACAGGCCACAACTAAGGCGTCGACATTTTGACCGCTGATATAGCTCGCGGCCGATACTGCTAAATTTTTAATTTGCTCTGGGCTTTTAGTTCCATAAGGCAGATTCGCGTTGTCGCCAAAATAAAAAAAATCCTCATTCGGAAAACGCGAGGTCAATTCTTTTAAAACCGTTACGCCACCTATGCCAGAGTCGAAGACGCCAATTTTCATAGTGTGTTTGCAATTCTTTCTAGCTGATGAATCTCATCTGCCCAATAGTTATAGGTCGTAAAACTAGGAAAAATTCTTTTGAAGAATGGGTCCTGCCAGCGATGCGCAATCCATGCCGCATACGAAATAATACGCAGTCCTCGCAAAGCCTCAATCAAATACCAATCATCCGGCAAAGTTCGAAGCTCTTCGTAACCCGCACACATTTCATCGTATTCACGGCTGGCGTAAATATCCGAAGAAATCCCGCTCAAAAGCATCCAAAAATCTTGAACTTCGGGACCATTTACAAAATCATCGAAATCGACGAAAAAAAACTCTTCGCCTGAATGCAATAAATTGCCTTTATGACAGTCGCCATGAATTCGAATATAATTCTGGGGTTCAAGTTCGTCTTCTAGATATTCGAGAATGCGCTCACTGACTTCTTGATAGGCCCGCCAAAGTTCGGGGTAAACGAAATTTTCAAGCCGGGGCAAGACCGCCCAGCCAAAGCTCTCGGCGTCTAAACTCAGGCGATGCTTGGCCTTCTTGCGTGATCCAACATTGTGAATTCGCGCCAAGAGACGGCCAACTTGTTTCAGTTCGCCGGGCAGAAACTCTTGTGGATTTCTTCCCAAAACTCTTGGGAAAAGAGCCGTTCGGTACTTTCCTGAGTGCACCAAGCTTTTTTGGTTTTTTAGTGTAAGTGCCGCAACCACAGAAATTCCTTCAAGCTTTAATTCCTCTAGGAATTGGTGTTCATCTATTATGGCTTGATCACTCCAGCGTCCCGGACGATAGAATTTAGCAATTACTCGCCCCTGAGTTTCTGTGAAAATATCAAAGACTCGATTTTCATAGGAATTGAGCTGAGAATACTCGCCAGTTGGCCTATAGCCAGCCGCCTCAACGCACTCTAGAATCACCTCAGGAGTTAAGGCATCAAAGTCATTTTCATTCTTCATTTGGCACTTCTCAGTTTTTCAATCTATATTCAGGTATATGTTTAACCTATTTAAATCAGAGCAGGCAAAAACAATCTCGAAGGCACCAGCAGAAGAGAGCTTTTGCTTTGAGAATAAATTTGTTCGCCTCGAGCGCATCGCTTTTTGCCGCCGTTTATCTCTAAATGTTACGATGTCAGATATTTTGCGAGTGCGTGCGGCGAAATCGACTTCAAAAGCTGAGGTTTTAAAATTTATAAAGTCACATGAATCTTGGATTGCGAGTCGTTTAAAAAAAAATTCGACTTTGCGCCTGAAGTATCCACCTAAAAAGTATTCACAAGGCGAAAGTTTTTTGTTTTTCGGAAGCCATTTTCACCTGCACTTTGAAGATGCTGGAGGTGCTGCGGGCCAAATTTTTTTACGTGATGAAACTCTTGTTATTGGAGTTCCTGGTTTAAAAAACAGAAGTTTTCGTGCCGCGGACTCCCATCCGGAGTTGGCTCAGCCCATCAGAAATTTTTATAGGCATCAAGGACGAAATTTCATCGAAATAAAAACTTCAGAATTTGCGAAGAAAATGCAACTTTTCCCGCGAGATTTATCTTTTCGCTCTCAAAAAACTCGCTGGGGAAGTTGTTCCGCCAATGGTCATTTGAGTTTTAATTGGCGACTGATTGTCGCTCCAAGAGAAGTGATTGAGTATGTCATTGTTCATGAACTTGCCCATTTGAAACACCACGATCATTCGAAGAATTTTTGGCTTTTGGTCGCTAGTCAAATTCCCAATTATCGAATCCTTCGAAAATGGCTAAAGGACAATCAGTTTGAAGCTGATTTTTTAGCCAAACAGTCAGAACTTTGGAGTAACGTCTCGCAAGACTTGGGATGAATAACAAAATCATTTGCTTTTTCGAAAACTCGGTGAAAGGCTGATCCCGGAGTTCAAATCGATTATGGCGACACCTACGACCGAAGCTCAGATCCAAACTAATTCACCACATATCCACGACTATACGGATTATCGAAAATATTTGAAAGATATGTACGAGTTTCGAAAAGTGACTGAAAGCACCGGCCTGCGGGCTTATTCTTATTCTCACTTTTCGGCGGCTGCCGACATTAAATCGCCCAATTATTTGAAGTTGATTATTGAGGGCAAGCGAAACCTTTCTGATGATATGATTTCAAGATTTGCTCGCGCCTTAAGACTTGAAAAACAACAGATCGAAGAATTCAAAGCTCTGGTACTTTATGGACAGGCCGACGAGCCGGTCGAAAGAAATAAATATTTAAAAGATTTAGCTGAAATTCGCGCCGATCAAGAAAATGCCAGTGATGCCGACAAACAAAAGTGGGAGAAGGTCCCGGGTTGGATAGGCTGGGTTCTTTATGCCATGATGGACCAAAAAAATACCGGTGTTGAGCCTGAACAACTTCAAAAGTTGTTTCGAGCAAAGGCAAGCGTTCAAGAAGTCCGTGATTCTCTTCAAAAGTTAATCGCTTCTGGAGAAATCGTAACTGACGAAAACACCGGTGAGCTGAAACGTCCGCGAGAATTGATCGATACGCCACAAGATTTGCCGGTGGCGCTTATTCGTAGACTTCAAACTGAACTTATTTATCTCGGAATTGAATCCTTGTTTCGGGATTCTCCAAAAGATCGTGAATTCGGCGCACTCACTGTTGCACTTACCCAAGAAGAGTTTGAGCAAACGCGCTTTGAATTGCGTCAGCTTCGTAAGCGCATTCATAAAGATGTGACCGTTAAGAGACAGACCTCAAAGGGCGATCGTGTCTATCAACTCAATATTCAATTGTTCCCGGTAACTGAAAAAACTTAGCCGCTTTTTTACAGCGTCGCTTTTTCTTGCTGATAAGAATTCATCTCGTCTGCAATATTTTTCTTTTCGTCTTCTGGCAAGCACTCATAAAAGCGGGGTGACTGCTGAAGCGACAAAAGCGTTTGATTGGCTTTTTCTAAGTCCTGATTCTTGTGTCGGCGCGAGAAACATGCGGCAACTCTACGTAGCGACTGACTGATCCCCACCAAATTAGGACAACGTAAATCTTTTGAGGCATTGTAGGTTTGCTTTCCAAATTCAGGAGCCAGGAGCGCTTCAATATTTCCGGGTAAGCAGACTCCAATATTGCCACCGTATCCACCGCTTGATCCACCATTTGAATTTGTGCTTGCAATCACGCCCAATGCGATAGGCGGGCCGCAAAGGGCGACAAACATAATTGTTCCGCCGACCACATCTAGCAAAACTTCTCCGGTATAAGCGGCACCAGTCAGTGCATATGAAAGGGCAATGCCGCCGGCGTTTTGAGTTTTAGAAAGGAGTTTGGCACCAGTCTCATTTTCAGGAATTTTCTCAAGAGCCATTTCACAATGGCCAGTTTCAAGTTCGGAAGTGAATTTCTTTTCAACCGAAGAGCAACCAACAAGAAAAGCCAATAGTAAAAGTGAGATTTTTTGCATGAGGAAATATAACCTCTGAGGGAGAAACGAGCAAAGAAAAATTCATTTCTGAATTCGGGTGGGGGGATAACTTCGCTCGCTAGACCCTCAAAAGTTCAGATGACGTTCAGCAAAACAGCTTAACAATTATGAAAAACCATTCGCGTTCAAATATAGCAAGACCTAGGCCACTGTATTTTGGGCCTATCTTTAATATAGGCTTTTAGGAGGGAGTTTTTGGGCGCAATTCTAGTTTCGCTTAGCGAAAAATGGCTTGGTTTTAAATCACTTTTAACGGCAGCAGCAGCGGTTTGCCGTTTGGATGTTTCCGTCTCACTCAGCTGGGCTCAGTGGGCGTTCGTTTTCCCCCAAGTCAACGTTGGCATAGGGCGACAAGCTAACTCTGATTGTGGATCTGCTTCCGTTGACTGAATGCTGAATGCCGGCTGCCGAACACTGAAGTCATTCTTTTTTATTATGGTCTCGCTCGATTGATTTCTGAGTCTAAAAACTCATGCAAATCTAAGCAGGTGATGGCTTCTGATTGCCAATCCAACTGACCCAGAATTTCGATTCCAGTATATTGATAATTATTTTCGCTCACGCTGGCGCTTAGTTGCGCAAGTCCCACGACTTCTCCCTGCTCGTTGAGATATGGACCACCAGAATTCCCAACTAATGAATCAACCGTCGTCCCTAAAAGTAAATTTTTGCCTTCGCGAGTATCAACAGTGCCGACAAAAATGCCCGAGCTCCATCTTTTAATAATGGTGTTTTTTAGCTCCAATATTTGAGTTTGCGGGGCTCTTCGCAAAGTCATATTTGGAAAACCAACTGCATAGAGTTGGTCCCCAATACTTAAACTACATTTTGGTGAAATAAAAAGCGCTTTAGGCAGCGGCATTCCCTGAGACTTCACTACCACTCTTAAAAGTGCGAGATCGGGCTTTGAGCTTAGTTTTAAAACTTCGACATTCGCGAGTCGGTTACGTCCGTAAACTAAGCGCTCGGCACTCGCAATGACTTCGAGTTGCGCTTCACCAAATAGTTGTAGCTCAGGGCAAAATCCAATTCGATTGCAATGCCCATGTAGCAAATGTTTACTAGTCAAAAAATAGAGCTGGCTATTCATACCGCTATTGGTGACGTGAATTAAAAATGCCGTGCCGTGAATATAGGTTTTAGGCTCTTCAATCAAAGTCATAAAGCTAGCTGGCCATGCGTTTTTCACCGCATCGGGCATTTGCTCACTATAGCCCTTGAAGCCCTCAGCCGCAAAAACTTGAATATTCAAAATTGAAATTAAAAGTGTACAAAAAATTTGAATTAAGCCTAATCGCATTGAGCTCTTCTTGTTTGGACGTTAATCCCAAACAAGCACTATACACGACTCCTCACTATCATTCAGCTCTTGGCCTCTATACGCTAATACTTACAAAGTAAGAGCCCTAAATTGGCAGTTTTTCAGTTTTCGTTTTTAATGGCAGCCGCAGCTGTAAGCCGTTTATCAGTTTCGGGCTTCAGGAGCTGTTGCCGTTACCTGAGTGCGGTTTGCCGGACCCTTCATTCATTTTACTTAAAAAAGAGAGCCTGGCAGGATTTACCTGAATCAAAGCGCGCGCCAATTGGTTCTGTTCTCATGGCTAACCATTCACGAAAACTTTCGCGCTTCGTCCGTGGGGCTTGCGCCTTAAGACCCGAGTAAACTTCACTTTCTTCAGCTGACGTTGCTCTCGTGTTGAGATCAATTAAGCTCGCCTGTAGTTCCCGACTTGTGGTCGGCGTATATTCGGGAAATCTTTGGTGAAATAATTTGAAGGTCAACTGATCGGCCATTTCCAAAAGCACTTCGACTCCTTCTTTTTCGAGGCTATCTGAAAATAACTCGCGAATAGTTTTGCCTTTTAGGATGTCTCGGTAAGACGAATAGACTTTCCCTTGAGCGGTGCCATAGGAAAGGTCTCTAGCATTGTCTTCTAAAGAGCCCGGTACGGCCGCGCGCCCTAAGCGATGCACCCGTAGTGAATGATCAATCTGAAACTCTAACGTTTCGCCGATCAAAAAGCCCACAATTTTTCGGGTTTTCGGATCAATTTTAAGATTTACATTTTTCGGATTGAGATCAAGAGCAATGCCTTCATCAAATTCAATCTCCGCATTGAGAGCCACCAGCGGCGCTAACATTTCCTCCCAAATAAAATCGACTTTATTTGGGTGACCCGAATAGCGAAAAATTTCATTGAGCCAGGGTTCGGTAAATTCGCGCTTGGCTACCAAGGTCGCCATCGGAATGACTATAAATTGGTCGATCGAGAGACTCGAAAGATCTCGAAAAATAAAGCCGCCACTATGCCCGAGAGGAGCTGCCGCCGCAAAGCTCTCAGGAAAAAACTCCCATGTTTTTGAAGTTCCTGCGATGGTTTCTCCCGCCCTCTTGCGGATTTCCGCAAGCAAATCGCTAATGACCACAGCTTGTTTCACCTGAGCTGAATCAATGATACGCGGATTGATTCCGTTGAAGCCGTGAACCAGCGAAAGCTCAATTCCGGTGCGCGCCTCTGGGTACTTAGCATTGACGACAATGATGTCGCCATGAACACTTGTTGGGATGCCCAACCACCGCTCGCTGTCTTTTGGATAACGCTCAATCAATTCGTGATAGGATTCAACTTCGGCCGGATGAATGAAAAACCTTAGGTAGGTACGTCCGCCTTTTTCAATGAACAAAAATGCCCGGGCATCGTCGGTTAAATCATTCGAAGCTCGATAGACCGGCAATTCATCAAGTGGAATTTGCAAAGTGACCAGATCAAACATTTCACCTCTTGCAGGATCATATTCTTTCGGCAAATTGACTCCAATGTCTAAGCCGCGCAATAAAAGATTGAAGGCTTTTCTGACAAGAGTCGCCGCAGAAAGTTGTTGCTGGGCAAGAACAAATCGCATGCGCTCGCCGGCTATGGCCAAAATAGGTTTTTTTCGCTTCGGAAAAAACGTTTCTAAGCTCAAGTTAGTCGATAACATTGCTTGCCACATATTTCGAGAAGGTGCCTTCAATTCAACCGCGCCGCCTAGATTGTTTTTAAAATGGCGATAAATTCGAGCCGGCGTTATGGCAAGTCGTGATAAGGGTCGCGAAATAATGCCCGCTTTGAAAAGCGCTTCTTGAGCAAAGCCGGCACAATTGAGGTTTTTTGAGTTGAGCAGTTTGTTCCACAGAGAATAGTGTGAAACATTTTGGTCAATATTTTGAATAGAATCTTTTAATGCCTGCTCTGATTTTTCATCTAAATCTCGCCACAAAATTGCCGAGGGCAAAGCTCCAGGACGAGATTCGATAAGCGAGGCCACAATATCTTTTTCTCGAATATAGTGGCCGTTTGAATCGGGAATATTATCCATTTCATAGGCTTTGCCATTGAAGATCATTCGCATATGACTCAATCCAAGCTGCGAATCTGCAAAGTCGTAAAACAGCAAGGCAACACCACTTTTAGCTTTAGCTAAAACAACATCTTCAAGAGTTTGAATTGTCGCCAGATCACTAGGATTTGAATTCGCTCGTAAAGCTTGAAAATAAGATTCTGGTGACGGTGCATCGGCGATCACGGCAAATGAGAAAGCGGCCACTTCAACTAAAAAGCTGCTTCCGAACACTAAAAAATAAATAAGAAATCTGAACTTTAACGTTGGCAATTCGTCCTCATTCACCATCAATAACACTGAGCTTTTCGCACACAATTAGAACTGCAAGCCTGAGACCTTACACAAAATTGACGAATGTGCTTAATAGGCTCTCTAATGCATTTTCAGACTATTCTGCTTGGGAAGCGGGGTGCTCCGTTGGCGAACTAATCTACAGGGATGACAATTTCCGGATCTTGAGTACTTGTTTCATTACTGAGAATCGTGCATATTAAGGCCACTTTTAACCAGGAGGCAGAATGATTTACGAACTTACAGTTCCCCAATTTACAAAAATGCTTAGCAATTTAAATGTTTTTTTAGAAAAGGCTGCGCAATTCGCTGATCACAAAAAATTTGAAATGGATGTTCTCTTGCAATCTCGTTTAGCACCAGATCAATTTAATTTTATTAAACAAGTGCAAATTGCCTGCGATACAGCAAAGCTAGGCGTTTCACGACTCACGGGCAAACAGGCCCCGGCCCACGACGACCAAGAAAAAACTCTTCCCGAAATTCGAGCCCGTATTGAAAGTACAATTGCTTTTTTAAAGTCTGTTAACGAAAAGGATTTTTCTGGCTGTGAAACAAAAACCATCACGACGCCAAGATGGGAAGGCAAAACACTTACCGGAAAAGAGTTTTGCATTCACCACGTTATCCCAAATTTTTATTTTCATATGACAACGGCCTACGCCATTTTCAGACATAATGGTGTCGACCTAGGAAAGAAAGACTTCTTAGGTGCCCTACCCTTTGCGGCACCCAAAAACTAAAGACCAACAGATGATTGGTTCGAGAACTATCTTTTTGCAACTCGAGTATGGCCAAGTTGTTTTTCAAGAGCGTCATACTCGGTATTAAAATAGCCCTTTGCATTTTCAGCAGTCGCCCAAAAATTGAAGATCGTCTCGCGGGCTTCTGCGAATTTTTGCTGCTTGAGCAATATATTCACAATTGCGCCGGTCGCCTGTGCTGGCAACTTTTCACTTCCGGTCGCTTGAATTGAAAGCTTCAAATATTTCAAGGCTTTTTCAAGATCATTATTTTTCTCTAAAATCTGCGCATAGCTTAAAGATGTGCTTGCATCTTTCCCGCCTAAACTAAAATACGATTCGTAGGCTTTTGCCGCGCCCGAAAAGTCTTTAAGTTGAGTTCTAAAGTGAGCAAGCTTTGCTATTGTTTCAAGATCTCCTGTCGATTTATACCAAGAAAGATAAGTGCTATCGACGCAGCTCCATTTGTTTTGTTGTACGCAGGCATTCACGAGGGTCTGGTAAGTTTTAGAGGACGCAATCCCCATCATCTGACTCGCCTTTAAAAAGGGAATTTGAAGAGCATACGAACCCCAACTCATGCAGTGTGCGTAGATTCCTAAAATCATTAAACTCGCAATGGTATATACTTTGATGATATTGCGGTCGCGTTTATCATAAACTTTTTGTAAACTTTGATTTTGCATATAGCCGCAGCTACAGATGGCGTTTCCGCTGCCAAACTCAGAGATGAGTTGTTTCGAACACTGTGGACAATTCGTTTGTAGATTTAGCTGGTAGTTCATATTTCCTCCGCTTGGCACATTTGAATTTGCTGGTCCCCTGACCTGACAGGTTCTTTGAGCAATTCAGAAGCCAAAGCGGAGGCGGCTTAGAGGCCTTTCCCCGGCTTTTTATCGAGAAAACTTTTCAAAATTTGTCAAATTAGTGACAATAATAGTTCGGTTGAGCCTGGCCTTCATTCATTGGAATTCTCTGAGGAGTATATTGATAACAGTGTGTATATCCGTCCATTCCTTGACCCCAAGAAAAATAAGAGTGCTCAAAGGCCTCGCAATATGCATTGTTTTGCGCTTGGCCTTCATTCATAGCTACATTTAGTGGGCTATATTGATAACAGTAGCCATATCCATTTTGGCCCGTTCCCCAAGAGAAGTGTGAAGGCTGTGTCGTTTCACAATTATAATTTGGTTGAGCTTGGCCATTGTTTAAGACCTGACCATTGTAATTATACTCGTAACAGTATGCATATCCGTTCTGCCCTGTCCCCCATGTGAAATAAGATCCGATTCCGTTTGTATTGGTATCATCAGCCTTGGCTTGACCGCTGTAAACCACTGTTCCGACTATAACGAATGCTCCGATTGCTAAAATTCCCTTTAAGATTTTCATTAAATCCTCCCCTTGTTGCCTCATTCGATCGAACTCGCTTGATACTGTCAAGATTCAAAGCGCATGAATAAATCTGTATGTGTGCGTTTTAACTAAAGCTTGGGATTAAAATTTAGGCCATGGGTTCATGTTGTGCCAATTTTGCTCTCTCGCTTTGAAAAAAATTGCTGGCTGCTTAGTAAGTGGTCTTTTTCTAGTGTTTTTGTTCAATTTTTGCTATGGTGTGGTCTTTACGTGAGCGAGTTAACTTAGGGGAACGCATGACACTGTTATCAAAAGCAGTAATGAGCATAGCAATGCTAGCAATATTTTCTGCCTGCTCAGGCGGGGGATCTTCGCCTGCAGCTTCGCCTATAACTCCAAATAAAATTTCGACAAATCCTACGCCAAGTTTTCAACCTAAAGAAGGCGATTTTTCGATTAAAGAAAATCGCAGCCGTGATCTTGGGCGTTTTGTTTCGGGACAAAATGATGCAGGAATTTTTTGTAATTTGACCGATGTTCCCAATTCAGCTTATAGCAAATTTATCAATATCGAAGCGCAGTGGACTTGGCAAAACCCCGATACCCCTGAAAAAGAATTTTTTAGAGTTCGCATTGAAGCTCAGTCGCCGCGTGAAATTGTTCCCGGAAAAAATAACTTTGATTTCGTCGATGCACAGGTACGACTATATAAAAATAAACATCGCCAAGTGACTTCAACTGAATTTACCGCTATCCCGCAAGAAGCTTATGGTTGCGACGTGACCAATCTCGAGCGCGTCGACCAAAAACTGAATGGCCGAATCTTGTGCTACAAAAACAATGTTTATCATGCTTATAATTTGCGAATTCGCTTTAGTTGCACATTAGACCCCTTGCATATCTAGTCATGGCTAAAGACTTGTCAGAGTGAGACTCAGGTCTATTTTTTCAAAATCTGCCTCAAGGTTCCGCATTAAGCGCAAGACCACGACTCAATCCTGATATTCTTTTAAAAAATTTTTGCTATCCTGACTCCTCTTTTTTACTTTAGGAAAATTTTTTATGACTGAAAATCTCGCCGCCAATCCTGTAGACCATTTCCCACCTGCAGTACGCCTCACTCCTGCTCTTAAGAGCTTGATTCTCTCTTTGCAAAAACGCATGGACTCAGCCGTTTATCAAGAAATGATGAGCAGTGTATGTTTACTCTTTAAGCAAACTCAAAAGCAATTGCTGGCGACTGAGCCGGGCACGGCTCGAGCCCATATCTTACATCAACTTATAGACACTGCGATTGAAAGTGTCTCTCATATTCCGGTGAGTTGCCAAAAGGCTTGCTCTGCTTGCTGTCACTTTGAAGTTCAAATTACCCAAGACGAAGCCGCTCTACTTGCGGAGCTCGTGATGCAGGGTCACCCCGTTGATATTGCTCAACTTGAAAAGCAATCGCGACGGCAGGTTCAGGATCTTGCTTGGCAAGAGGGCGTGGTCCCAACCAATCGTTGTGCTTTTTTAAACCCTGAAAATGCATGTGGGATTTATGTAGCTCGGCCCGCTGCGTGTCGCAGGCATTCGGTGGTTTCGCCAGCCCAACTTTGCTCGGATTTAAAAGCCACTCCTACTTCGCGAAATATTCCTATCGCTGAAGTTATTTTAAGTGCTGCCATGAGCCTGCCAGAAGTTGAAATTGGCTCGCTTTCTCGAATGCTCGCACTCAAGCTGAACGCAAACGAGAAGGCACGCTCTGCTTAGAACTCGTGTGAAATTCGACTGTATTTCGACTGTGCCATTTATTTTAAAATTTGTAGGTATAGGCGAGCTGGCCAATAATACCCGAGAAGGTATTTTGCACATCAAGGCCGCTGTATTCTAGCTCATGATCAGCCGCGCCCGTCAGAGTATTGGTAAAGGTCCCTGAAGCAGTTGATACAATACTTCTTGCCAGTGGGTGATAGCGAACCACGCCCTCTACACTCATGCATTGACTATCCGTAAAACAAAAATCTGCGCCCATTCCGGCCAATGCGCCAAAGGCACTGGCTGTAAAATTGGTAGACGCCGATGCATTGCTATCAGCCACGGTTCCGTTCATATGTCCGTAGCCCATTCCAGCTTCCATAAAGAAATGTATAAAGCTATTTTCGAGCGGATAAATTCGAATAATTGGGTAAAGCAAATATCCATTCAAGGTACTCGAAACGCCACCGCCCGATGCACTTTGCATAAAATAAGATGGTCTGAGCCCCAATTCAAAAAAAGTCCCCGCCAATCGATGAAAATAAGTAACTGAAAATTCGTAGGCACTCCCGAGATCTTGAGTTCCGACTTGATTGGTTCCGCTCATCCAACTATTGAGATCGGTTTGATGTGCGGTGGTAACGCCTACTCCAAATTCAAAGCTCTCTGAAATACCACCGGCGCTACCAAAACTCATGGCGCGACTAAGCGATCCCGAAAAAATCATACACAAGATAAGAATCCATTTCATTCTCAATAGTTTTTGCAATAAAGAAGCTTCTCTCATCTTTCGCCCTCCTCGGTTGAATATTAGGCTAAGAGACTGAGCTTTCGATTGCAAGAGGTCCTTAAGTCTTCAGGACTTGTGACTTGTCCTATTTTACTCCAGCAATCTCGAGGTGAGCAATTTCTCAATAGCTTGAGTCGCTTTCGATAGTGCCTTTGCTCGTCTTTTAACGAGGTAAACTGTCGACCCAATTTTCTTATTGGTAGAAACCCGAAACAGCGTCTTTTCAGCTAATTCTTTTTCAACCATATGCTGGGGCACGATTGTATAGCCGTTGCCGATCAGGGCCAATTTTTTTTGTGTTTCTTGATTATTTGTCTCGACACGTACCGCCGCTTTTATTCCAAGGGACCTTAACATCTCGAGTGCGGGATAACTACCCCTGTAGTCGCTTATTCGAGAGCCGACATATGGTTGACGAGCGAGCTCTCTTAATTTCAATTCTTTTTTTGCTACAATTACAAACTCGACAAAACGCAATGCTTTGACCTCAAAGTCTTTTGCTTTTTCAGGTTTCGTATAAAACAGACCCAATTCTAATTTAGAAGACCGCAGTTCATTTTGAATTTCACTTGAGGTGCCACTGAAGAGTTTGATATTTATTTTTGAGAAATTCTTTGTAGCATCGTCTATAATCGAGGGAAGAACATAATTGCAAAGATTGTCCGAAGCACCCAGTAAAACGTCACCGCTTACTTCTTGATGAAGCTCACTCAAACCAATTTGCATTGAATCAATTTCATTGAAAATAATCTCACATCTTTTGAAGGCCAAAAGTCCTGCGGGAGTTAATTCGACGCCTTTTTTCCCACGAAAAAGGAGCTTTTCGCCAATTTCAAGCTCCAACTGTTTTACCATTTTGCTTAAAGAGGGCTGAGAGATATGTATATTTTTCGCAGCCGCCGTAAAACTTCGGAGCCTCGCCACAGCGTAAAAATACCTTAACCTATTTAAATCCATAGACAAGTTTCCTATCTATTCCTTTTGAGAATACTTGATATGCTATCTATGTATTTTACCTATTTATTGAGAAGCCGTAAATAGCTATTCAACTCAATCACCTCTAAAAGGAGAAAAATTATGTTTAAAACTATCCTCGTCTTAGTCGCTGCCTTCAGCGCCTTTCAAAATAATGCTCAGGCCAAAGTCGGCGCGGCCGATCAATGGTTTTCTGGCCATTTTCAAAATCAAAAGCTATCGTGCTATGAGGGTCAAACTCATTCAATTTTTGTTCTTTGGGCTAATTCTCAAGGCATTCAAGGCAAAGCCATTGGTGGCAATCGCAAGTTTCAGGTCGATCACTCTTCGATCAGTGCACTTCAACTCAAGGTCACGATGAACAATGATATTGATGGACCCTTATCTTCGGACGTGCTGATCTTTGAACTCAATGCTCTAAACCAACTCGGAGCCCATCAACTGCCAGAGACTTCGGCCATTGGCTATTATTCAGAAGGCTTTGACGGTACTTCTCAACACTACCATATGACTTGCCACCTAGTTGATTAGCAAAGGGTCTACGGACACACTGAAGGCCGGCCACCGAAACTGGCAAGCGGTTGACCGCCGCTGCTGCCGTTAAAACTGCCTTAATCTCCAGTTTTGAAACTAGACCAAAAGAAGACCGGGCCTCAGCAAAGCCCAAGTTTTTTACATTAGGTCCAAGGTCTAGGAAATAAACCTCAACCTTAGTCTATTCTATTTGGGTTTAGTTGAGACAAATTCAACTGGACCCGCTCTGATTTAAAGACAAAATCTTCTACTCTATTTTTTACGCTAAAGTTGGCTTAAGAGGCTTTATTTATATTCACTTTTTCACCTTTTTTGCCGAATAAAGCACTGACAAACCGGACAGCTAGAAGAGTGCGAATTGAAACACACACCGCCACTACAGAACAAAAAATTATTCATTTCGGACGAGTCCGATGAAGTTTTTCGTCAGAATGCAACTAAGTTTATTTCAATTAGTCTCGCATTGCTTATTTTAGTAGGTATGAGTTTGCGATATTTAATTACTCCGATAAAACCCATTGTCGTCGTAGTCTCTTTACTAGTTTCCGGAATTTTGTTTGCGGTCCCGCATTTGATTAAGCGGGGCCTGAATTTGCTGTTTTGTGGCATTCTCATTACCTTTTGTATTGCCAGCATCGCCGTTTTTTCAGGCTTAACTAATGGTGGAATGCGCGCCCCCGCTGTCTTGATTTTTTTGTTTTGCCCGATGATTGGCTTCTTATGTGCCGGCTTACGAGCGGCTATAGCCGGCCTTATCATTTCTGCCTCAGGAATCTTAAGCTTACTTTTAGCCGAACATTTTTCATTCATTCATGCAGTTCAGGATCCTGAAAGGTATATCTATTATAAATCTCTGCTCAGTTTTTTTGGCGCCTGTATGTCGTTTGCAATTGGGTCTGCTTATGAGCGCTCTCGTCGCATTTCTCAAAACGAATTGGTCGCTGCCAAAAACGCAATGACTCTACACTTTGAACAAATGAAAAATGTAATTGTTGCTTCGCCTTCTGCCATGGCAATGTTTGACTCGCAATTTAACTATCGTGCCTGCAGCCAGGTCTGGATGAAGTTACAAGGTTCTGATGTTCAGCAATCTCTAGAGGGCCAAAATCACTTTGATGCCTTTCCTAAACAAAAGCATTTCTGGAAAGAAATTTTTGAGCAAGCACTTTCAGGCTCGAAAATCTCACGCTCTGAAGATTGTCTCACTCTAAATGACGGCACAGCCACTTATGTGAGTTGGGCCGTTCACCCCTGGTATGAGTCCGATCACAGTATTGGCGGGCTCATAGTCACCATCAATTCGATTGATGAACAAGTCGCCGCGCGCGAAAGTGCCTTAATGCATACTAAAATGAAATCAGAATTTTTGGCCAATATGAGCCATGAAATCCGCACCCCTATGAACGGCGTAATCGGTATGACGAATCTACTGCTCGAAACCAATCTTACACCCGAGCAACTTGAGTTTGCAGGTACCATTAGGGCGAGCGCTGATTCCTTAATGTCTATCATTAACGATATTCTTGATTTTTCTAAAATTGAAGCCGGAAAAATTGAAATTGAAACTGTCGATTTTGATTTAGTGAGGGTCGTATCAGATTTGCAAAAAGTTTTTTTGCCTCAAATAAAATCAAAGGGATTAAAATTTCAACTTCAACTGCCGCCACTTTCTCATCAAGGCTTTAAGGGTGACCCGGTCAGAATCCGCCAAGTTCTCACCAATTTAATCGGCAATGCCATTAAGTTTACTGCGAAGGGATCCGTTAGTTTAAACATAAAAAGTTTGAATGATACTGCTCAGACTACAAAGCTGCGGTTTGAAATTACAGATACGGGAGCCGGCATTTCAGCTTCTGCTCAGAAAAAATTATTTCAAGCCTTTTCGCAAGCTGATACTTCTGTCACTCGGCGCTATGGGGGCTCGGGTCTCGGCCTCTCAATTTGCAAGGACCTTGTTGAATTAATGAAGGGCCACATAGGACTCGAAAGTGAAGAGGCGACGGGTTCTTGTTTTTGGTTTGAATTGGAGCTTGAAAAATCTGATATGCCACTAGCGAAACCTGAAACTCTCAATTCGCAGTCTTTGAAAATGGATTTGAAAAATTTCAAAATTTTAATTGCTGAAGATAATATTACCAATCAAAAAATTGCGATCGCACATTTGAATAAGCTGGGTTATGCGGCAGATGTTGTTGCCAACGGACGCGAGGCAATCAATGCTTTGCGGGCTCGACCATATGATCTCGTTTTAATGGACTGTCAAATGCCCGAGCTCGATGGCTATGCTGCCACTCGCCTACTTCGCGCAGATACTTCCGCTCTATGTTCTCAAGTTCCGATTATTGCTCTGACCGCAAATGCCATTCAGGGCGACAAAGAACGTTGCCTGGAGGCCGGAATGAGTGACTATCTTTCAAAACCCTTTAAGCGAGATGAGCTTCAAGAGGTACTTGCAAAATGGCTTCACTCCACGGGTTCAAATGATCCTTTAGCGCTCGAAAGTGAAACTGGTGCGGCAACTTCCCAAAAGCTGGTGGCCTTAGATGCCACGAGCATTGCAAGTTTGCGGGAGCTCGCTGACGGAGCAGATACCATTGTATTAGAAATCGGAAATATTTTTATTGATGAGACTCCTCGGGACCTAAGCACACTCAAAGCCGCGCACGCAGCCAAAGACAGTGCTCAACTCAAGAGATCCGCCCACAAGATGAAGTCCGGCTGCGCAAGCTTTGGCGCACTCAATTTATCGCGAATATTAAATGAGCTTGAATTGAATACCAATTTAAATGATTCCGAAATGGTTTCTCGCATAATTTCCCAAATCGAAAAAGAATATCTGTCTGTTTGTAACGAGTTCGAGCAGAACTTCAAAAAATCCGCATGAACATTGACCCCGTCAAAAACTTGAATTAAATAGACAATATAATGTCTCTGCGTTTTTCTTTCATCTTTATATGAGCCGAAAGCTCAAAAAACTTAGCTCAATTGGACAAACCGAAAAACTTGGGCCATAATTAGGTCATGACAGGCTCGTGTCCTAATAGCCCAGTTGCCGGGAGCTTCAGTGCAAAAGAACGCAAGTTTAAATATGGATGCATTTTCTGACGGCCAGATTGGATCAAAACTATGGCTCTGCGATTCCGTAGAGAAATATTTTGAAAATTTAGAAAGTTTTGAAAGCGTTTGGATTTATGGGGCCTGGTACGGAGTGTTGGCATTCATAATGTTTTCCCGCGGAAAATATTCTATTAAAAA
>JAYUEN010000304.1:0-4435 GCA_043739185.1 Bdellovibrionales bacterium | reverse complement strand
ACTGAAAAGTTTGTTTTGCCTCATCTTCTTGAATGGGAGAATGGCGAGCAGGCTCGAATCACCAGGGAGTTTTGTACAGCCGTTGGAATCACGCCAGTCAAGTTTCACGACCTTAGAGCGACCTTCATCACAAACCTTCTTTCCCGAGGAGCATCTCTGGCTCAGGTTATGTCCACAGTCGGCCATAACCAGCTGAAGACGACCAACGGGTACTTAAGAAAGGCAGGAGTTGAAGTTAAAGGACTCACTGATTTACTTGGCTACAAGTTGCCTGATGAGTTGAATAAGGCCGCCTCCTCAATTTAGTAAGAGGGGGTTAGCTTGAAAAACGACCTAGAAAATGTAATGCTATTTCTTGCTACTCGCAGTTTTCGATTAATTGAGTTTTCGCGGGCTTACGGGATTTCCCATCGCCCCGACCAGTTTTTTTTTCTTACCTATTCAAAAAGCTCAGACAGTCCTCGTACCAACCTTAGGTTGGTACTGCGGAACTCGTTTTTGAATAGGTAAGAAAAGAAAAACTATTTCGTCGCAACACAATTTGTGTCTGGGATCAATGATGTCGCAGGTTCATCAAAATAGCAGGAAGCTATTTTGACGTGAGACTCGAAGTATCCTTCGAGAGAACCCAAAGGGCAAGGGCAGGAGCCCGCAGCCAATCCTGTCGCGCCAAGCCCATTTATTTTCGGGCATACCAAGCACGAATGAGCAATGCTTGAGCCGCTTCAACTTCTGATGGGGCCTGAATGAACAGATGGTCCTTCATCATTTTGGGTAGGCTTTGAACTTTTTCTTCTGGCGAGCCCGATCTTCGAATCATTGATTTCCATTTATCAAAGATTTCAGCATAGGTGTCCGATGAAATATCGTAACTAAATTCGGCACAAATAAAATAGCCCGCAGTCTTTAGGCGCTTCAATACACCTTTTACAATCTTTGCTCTGTCCTCGAGTGAAGTGTGATGAAGGACAAGTAGACAAAGAGCTGCGTCGAAATCGGCTGCCACTGGAACATCATCGACATATCCACAAATCAATTTGCATCGCTCAATCAGATTCAGCTTTTGCAGTTTATCCCGACAAACTTTCAACATAGATTCTGATGGATCAACTGCTACAAAGCTAAATTTTGGGAAGGCTTCTGCAAGTTCAATTATCTCGCTTCCGGTTCCGGCACCGACGCAAAGAATCTTCGAGCCGGGAGCCAACTCACTTAATAAGATTTTGATCAGATAGTGCAAATTCTCGTATATCGGAACCATATAGCCATTGCTTTGGTCATATGACTCTGCCCGATCTTTGCCGAAAGAATCTATCTTTGAATGTTCATGCATCTCACCACGCTAAATATTAGCGAACTTCGCGTCAAGACTTTTGAGTACTCGGCTTATAAATATTGGGTCCAATTTAAATTCTATTCTATAGAAATAACTTAAAGTGATCCGTATCTAGTGAGAATTTCTTGCTCAGTCTAAATGTCTGTGGTGAATTAAACTTCGACGGCACTTTTTATTAGAAAATCAATTCAATGAGAATTTGGTCTATCCACCCAAAATACCTAGATTCCAAGGGCCTCGTTGCTCTCTGGCGAGAATGCCTACTTGCTCAAAAGGTTCTGCTCGGAGAAACCAAAGGATATAAAAACCATCCGCAGCTAAATAGATTCAAACAACAAACCCACCCTTTGAAGTGGATTGGAAGTTATTTAGATTTTATCTTTCAAGAATCTATGGCTAGAGGTTATAATTTTGATTCTTCTAAAATAGTAGATCGCCTTCCCCCCTCGTCAAAACTTAAAATGAAAGTGACATCTAAACAGATTGAATTTGAATTTATGCATTTAAAGAGTAAGTTGCGACATCGGAGCCCACCAAATTTTGATACTTTGAATGCAGTAAGGAGAATTCAAACTCACGCTATTTTCAAAAGAATTTCAGGTGAAATTGAGTCATGGGAAATTCAATGATATTGTATGCCAATAAGGAATTGAGCGTGGATGAAAATAAGTAGGAGCTAATCATGAAGCAAATGACCTTCGCAATTGTGTTTGTTTTGAATCTATTTTTAAGTTTTGCAAAAGCTGAAAACGGCAAGCTAGAAGAACATGAAATCAAAATTGCCGACTTGACTCGAAGTTATGTCGTCTTTATTCCCTCTGATTTGCCATCTGAAAAAGTTCCGCTTATGTATGTTCTTCATGGCGGCACCGGCAATGGGTCTCACGCTTCTCGCACCATGGGCATGAATGATGTTGCTACTAAAAATCATTTCATTGTTGCATACCCCAATGGAACAGGCACTTTCTTAGGTAAAAATCGCAGAGTCTGGAATGCCGGCGGATGCTGTGCGATCGCTCAAAGAAAAAATATTAACGATATGAAGTTTATCGAGGAACTTACAAAAGAGCTCATCAGAAAATATCCCGTAGATTCTCGGCGGATTTATGCAACCGGAGAGTCCAATGGTGCTACGCTGGCCTATCGCTTAATGTGTGAACTCCCAGACGTCTTTGCTGCCGTAATTCCTGTCTCTGGAAGTCTTATGATTGACAACTGTAAAGCTGGGCAAAGGGTTGCGCTTTTTGATATACACGGCCTGAATGATAAGAATGTACCTTACGAAGGTGGCAAAGGAAAAGGCGTGAGCAATAGTACATTTCGCTCGGTTCAAGAGTCTATTAAAATAATTGCGGAATTAAGACAATGCCAAAACTCGACCAAAAAGACTTTAGAAAATGGAGACATTGAAACCGAGTATAATTGCAAAGCTGGCGCACCAATTCGCGCTCGCGCTATCAAAGGGGGAGAGCATGCCTGGCCTGTTGCCAACGGTCCTAAAAAGAATTCAAATTTTTCGGCGGCTGAAGAGGCTTGGAGTTTTGCTAAAAACTATTCACGCTAAGAGAGAACAGCTTTCAAAAACGCTTCAACTATAGAGTAAATCTGCTCATTTTGAATTAGGACGATTGAGCCAGGCACCGAAGCCAGTGTTGTTTGACCCAGGGTCTATTGAAATCTTATTTAACTTGACGCCATAATTTGCAATGTCCCCGCGGTAGCCCACTCTAACTATTTGCCCCTCGAAGTCGACTAAGGTTAGGGGGTCTTCGCCAATTGTACCTTCGATCAAGTCGCCGGTTTCAAAAGACGGCTCCGAAGTGGCTTGAGTTTCTTGAAACAACAGACCGAATTGATTGTAATTCAAAGTCTCAAAAGCAGTACGCTTGCCTCCGGACCTTGCGGCAGACACAGGCATTCGGCCATTAAATCGAATAGCAATACGCCGAGAAGTTTCAGACTGTATTGGTGGCACTATCTGCTGATGGGCAAAATAATCAACCGAAACAAAACAATCTTCATTCACATCATATGCCGTAAGTGATCTGCCAAATACGCAGCCCGTATCGACATTGATTCGATTGGGCCATTTCTCTGGAGTTTCACAGGGACTATGTCCATGCACTATGACTTTGTCCCAAGATTCTTTATTGGTTAAAAATGGCCCGCGAATCCAAAGAAGTGTTTCGCGATCAATTATTGGATCTAGATCTCGCAGCTTCTTTTCTGGTGGCACTCCTGCATGAACAAAAAAGTGCGTTGGCGTTTCATAAAACAAACGCAGGCCCTTTAAGAATTCAATATGTGTTTGAGGAATTTCAAAGCTTCCTCCGACTCCGGCATAGTTGTCGAGGGTGCTGCTGCCTCCATTTAAAATAAAAAAGCCCGCACCTACGCTTTCAGGATGCTCAAGAAAATCAAGTAGCATCGATTCGTGGTTTCCCATCAAGGCAACGACTTCACATCGTTTGCGCAAATCAATAATAAGATCGATCACCCCTCTTGAGTCGAATCCTCGATCAATATAATCACCAAGAAAAATAACCAAGGTTTCAGCAGAAATCTCAAGCCGAGAAAGCAAAGTTTCAAGCTCTGGCGCACATCCGTGAATATCACCTATTGCATAGGTTTTACGAAGACTGAAATTTTTAATATTTTGCTCTTGCATGCGTTTTTAGTTTACTTTGTAATTTCAATTCTTGATATTGAGTTTGTTTAAATGTTTAAAAAGCTCGACCTGAAGAAAGTATTTGATGGATAAAAAACCAAATCTTAGAGATTCCTTGATTGGATATTTTAGCTTACTCGCAAAACTTTTAAGTTTCAGGGCCTCTCGGTTTGAGTTGTTGGCTGATAATGCAAAGTATCTCTACTTTGGCCTATTGACGACTTGGCTTGTCGGAGTGGGTAGATTTTGGGAAAATACCTCTGCCCCATTTTACCTTCACTTGGGCGTTGGCTCAGTGATTTACGTTCCTATTTTGGCAGGCTTGCTCTTCTGGATAGTGCGACCTTTCAAACCTGATGACTGGACCTACAGAAGAGTTTTGACTTTCGTTGCAATGACATCACCTCCCGGCCTACTTTATGCCATTCCTA
>JAYUEN010000303.1:0-1414 GCA_043739185.1 Bdellovibrionales bacterium | reverse complement strand
CGTATTGAATCAGATTAAAATGCAACTAAGGGGCGGTGTATCAGGATCCCGTTAGTTTTTTAATTCTTAGATACTCTTCGACCCTTTTGTAAAATTCTTTAAGCTTCTTATCGAGTTCTTTTTTTAAGTAAATTGGATTTTTCATTGCAAAGGCTTCCTTGAGTTTTGCTTTCTCTCTGTCCGGCACGTAAGTATTTTCTAAAAGTCTCTTGTAGGGTGACTTGGGTTCGTCATAGATCTTCTTCACTCTGCCTCCGACACGCTCTTTACTTTTTAGCTTTAATACTGGCGTAAAAAAGTTGAGAAGCGGGTTCCAGTAAGCCATATAAATTTCATTCATTAGAAGAACGATGCCAGGATCTTCAATGCGGTCATAGCCAAAAAGCTGTCTGACATGCGTGTTGTTTTTTTGTTCAACATGAGCGTTGTCATTTTTTTTATAAGCTCTTCTTCTAACCATATTGATTGGGATCTCTCGGTTTCTCATGTAATCAACGACGTTTTCATTTAAAAACTCAGTGCCATTATCTGTGGCCAAACCTATAAGTGTGAATGGCAGGCGATCCTCGATGTCTTTAAGCTTCTCTGCCACCTTTTCGGCTTTTTTTGTCAGCATCGCCCTATTCTCTGTCCAGCCCGAGCAGAGATCAGTGATTGTCAGAGAGCTTGCAAACTCACCACCTGCCGAGATCCCACAATGGGCAACGGTATCGCCTTCAACATATCCGGGGATCTTAATTTCTTCATCGAGTAATTTGATTGGTATTTTGTTTTTAAAGTACGATTTCTTCGTAGTGCTAATGCCCTTTATTAATGGCTTCCTGTAAGGCCTTAGTAATCGGTCAATTGTTGAAGAACTCATTTGCATCAATAAGATTTGAACTTCGTCACGGCATTCGTAGAACGGTAGCCAATCAATAAATGCCACTTTCATTTTTTTAGAACACATCTCATTCATCAACTGCCATAGCTCTTTCAGAGCCTTAAGGACGTCAATACGATTGTACCTTGAAGAAGGTCCTGGCTTTCGTACGCGAGGTCGCACGTCGCCTTTTAAAATTCGTATCGCGTGCTTGCGGTTGTAGCTATTTACTGCGCAAAATTCGTCTAGAATTTTACTTTTCTCCTTCCGGGTGCTACTTTGATAGCGGGAAATTATCTCTCCGAGATAAGCTCTTGAAAACTCGATTGGCATGATCCCTCCGGTGTAAGTATTTGTTTGTCTTGGTCGACTTCAAATCCTACTTTGGTGCGTGATCCTGACCCATCGAGTTTTCTTTGTTCTCGACCTTAGTTTTGCCCACTCATACGTTGACCGAAGTCAAACGCACCCAAACTTCGCCTAGATCAATTAAACCAATGTGCTTTGCCCTTTAACGCTTCCTTCGGTTGCATTTAATTAGATTCAATTCGT
>JAYUEN010000302.1:0-1417 GCA_043739185.1 Bdellovibrionales bacterium | reverse complement strand
ACATGATTCTGACAGCCATGTTCCTTCGGGGATTCCGGGTATTAATTCCCGGCAACTCAATTCTGATTTTGAAGGCGGATTGGTTGGATACATTCTTCAAGCGGGCATCAATCCGACGATCCACCATTGGGAAGTCAACCGACATCGGGATCTAGCAAAAAATAAAATCATTTTTGTTCAAGATAATGGGAACTTAAACCCACGCCTGGTTGAATGGCTCGCTAACTACATTGCCAATGGCGGTACGGTCGTAAACTTCATAGGTGATAGTCTGGCTCGACAAATCGGCGCTCCCGCCACAAGTAAAGTAACTGTGGGCACTGGCGCCCTACCAATGACTTATCTCCCGGCAAACTCAAACTTTGATGCAATGGCAGCTTCTGTGAGTGAGTATAATCTCTCTAGAGATTCGATGGCCAAGCCTCTTCTTGTCAGTGGCGACAAGGTGATTGGATATAAAATTCAATTTCAAAAAGGTTCTTTGGTTCAAATTGGCGCAATCATTCATGATGCCTTCAATAGCGATGCCTATGCATTTTTAAATGATGTCCCACAGCGACGGCGCTTACTCGACGATCTGGCTGCAGATGTGAAAATACAGTCGCAGTTACGAATTCGAGAAGGCGGCGACCGTATTGATGTCTTCGGAAGAAAAGCTCCAAACGACCCAAGACTCTGGATCACCGTTAAAAGTGGACAACTCGAATCATCCCATTTTCACATCATAGTAAATTCAAATCTTATTGAAAATGCCAATGTCATCTACTCAGTTCAAGATATCTTGGCCGGAACTTCTCAGTTAATCGACGGACGCAGCTTAATTTCAAATGGTTTTGAGGTCAGTCTCGATGCCAACGGAAGCTCGGCATTTTTGCTAACACCGCAATAAAGACCCGTTTTTAAATGATATGAATGCCGTCATCGGTCACTTTTATTAAGCGCTTTTTATAAAGGCCACCGATTGCCATTTTATATTTTTTTTTGCTGACTCCGAAAAGTTCATAAATTTTTTCAGCAGGAGATTTATCATTCACAGGCAAAAAGCCTTTGTGATCCTTTAAAACCTGTAAAATCTCAAGACCTAATTCTTCAGAGCCCGAGCTACCAAAAGGGTGAATTTGTAAATCTATTCGACCATCTGGCCGAACCGCTTTTATATAACCGATCCGTGCATCTCCCGGATCGAGCCTTTCAAATATTTCGTTGCGATAAAAAAGTCCCTCGTCGGTATTGTTAATACGAGCGACAAAACCCAAATCGGTTTCTCTTAAAATAACGACATTCACTTTTTGGCCAGGTTTGTAGATATTAGACATTTGTGACCTTCCCCCGAAAAAACGGACACTTTTTAGAACTAAAAACGTCTAACAAAGGGGAAATAAATGGGCAAGATGGGGCAACGTCGTTACACTTCAGA
>JAYUEN010000301.1:0-1417 GCA_043739185.1 Bdellovibrionales bacterium | reverse complement strand
AAATGGTGGAGAGGGCAGGTTTCAAATACCATTTTGTAACTAACTGAAAGAAAAGAACAAAACGAGTACTATCAATAACTTAATCCGCCACGACATACACTCATTAATACCCAAATACATCGACTGATACTTTTGCTGGTCGCAATTGGTCGCAAATCAACAATGCGATCGCTGCTCTACCCGCTCAAAACTTAGGCCCTCTGAGAGCTTCAGGGTCCAAGTTCAACTTTTCTAAAAATAAAAACAGGAGGCAATTTATGTACAACAGTCAAAATGAATTGAAACAAAGATCAGGTCAACTCGACGGCGAGAAGCAACTAAGAAGTTTCTCGAGAATTGAGGTTCTCTTTGAGTTCAATACTTGTAACCCAAAACTCACTTTCTATCGAGCCGTTAGATCTACCGGCGGATATTTTCGCATGGAGAAACGAGGCCCAAAAGCAAAGAAATTTAGAGCTGCAATGTCATGCGGTTCGGCAGAAAGTCTATTCAAGTTTAGAGAGACTGTCGAATTTTCTTGCGGAAAATAAATGGCAAAAAAAATTGTAAAAATAAGTAACAAGCAAACAAAGAGAGAAATAAATTTATGAATTCAGTTAAAGAAATTTTTATAGCTGTAGCGATTCTTGTTGGCGGAGGCTTTGCCGTTCAGAAGATCCACCAAAAGGTACGAGCAATGACATTGCATAAAGTCCAACAAGGCTTGCCACCAATCGGTAAATTCACTGAGAAGCTGACTGGCATTAAAGCAAGCTCAATTGAGCAAGGCAAAACGCATTGAGAAAAAGCGTCTTGAAAATGGCCATTTTTCATGAGAAAATTGTTGGTAGCTCCGCACATACAGGAGTCTGTGCGCAGTGAGTAATACTAAAAAAGTGTCCTGTTTATACGCGAGAGTCTCAACTGACATGCAAGTCAGCGGATTAGAATCACAGGTAAGAGCATTAAAATTATATTGTCAGCACAACGAGATCACTGAGTACGAGATCTTTACTGATGAAGGTATTTCGGGCGCAAAAGAATCAAGACCCGCGCTCAATCGATTGATGGAAGCCGTTGAAGCTGGCGAAGTTTCGCAGGTGATAGTTTTTTCGTTCAGTAGGTTCGCAAGAAGTACGACTCATTTATTGAAAGCACTCCAAAAATTTAAAGATAAAGGAATACAGTTCGTAAGTCTCAGTGAGAAGGTCGATACGGGTTCCGCCATTGGAATCGCAATCTTCACAATTTTGGGAGCAATTTCACAACTTGAAAGAGAATTAATCGCAGAGCGTGTTCGCAACGGCCTTGCTAATGCGAGAGCTAAAGGCAAAATTCTTGGTCGAAAGAAAATGCGAAACTCAGTTTTAATTCGTGAGCTTTTGAAAAGTGGTTTGAGTTACAGACAGATTTCAGTCATCGCAAAATGTTCTCATGG
>JAYUEN010000300.1:0-1419 GCA_043739185.1 Bdellovibrionales bacterium | reverse complement strand
ATCAAGTTCATCGTTCAGGTAAGAAGGCTAAAAAGAAAAAGATCCAGCTTCCAAGCTTAAGGTATCCGAATGCGCCATTGATTGAGCGTGAGGTGGAGTTGGCGGTAGCTCCTCAGTGTTCTTGTTGTGGGACCAAGATGAAAGATACCGGGATGACGGAGGACTCAGAATTTTTAACTGTGGTTCCGGCTGAATTTATGGTGATTCGTCAAAAGCGTCATAAATATGGTTGTGGGAAATGTTATGGTGAAATCGTAACTGCACCGGCGCCACCAACAATCAAGGCGGGATCATCGTATAGTGATGAAATGAAGATCGATGTGGCATTAAGCAAGTATTGTGATTTGATTCCTGTGGAAAGATATTCAGCTATCGCGGGTCGAGCTGGGCTTATGGATCTACCGCCACAGAGTTTAATTGAATCCACGCATCACTTGGCAGATTTTGTGAAGGGTGTTTACGATAAATCAAAAGTCGAGGCCATTAAAAGTAGGATTCTTCACGCTGACGAGACTCCGCATAAGATGCTGGAGGGTTCTGAGATCAAAAATTGGTATTTATGGGGTTTTTCATCAGCAAGGGTTTGTTTTTTTGAAATCCACGATACGAGATCGGGTGACGTTGCTTCAGATATTTTGCTAAATTCCAAATGTGAGTTTTTAATGACTGATGTTTATTCTGGCTATGCGAAGGCTGTGAGGCAGGCCAATGAATATCGGAAGAGAATGGAGATTCCGGTCATTCGAAATATTTATTGCAATGCCCATGCTCGGCGGAAGTTTAAGGAATCAAAAAAGTTCCCGGAGGAAGCACAATATTTTATTGATCAATATGAGAAGATATATCGTTTAGAAAAGATAGCGAGGGCTCGTCCCTATGGCAGGATATTGCGGGTGAGACGACTCATGTTGCCACTATTTGAGGCTATGAAAGCAAGGGCATTGATTAATATTGCAGGATATTCCTCGAAGAGTTGTATTGGCAAAGCGATGTCATATTTTATAAAAAATTATATTGGGTTCACCATGTTCATTAGAAATCCTGATTTGCCAATTGATAACAATCCCCAGGAGCGTCTTTTGAGAAATCCAGTTATTGGTCGCAAGACTTGGTACGGCACTCATTCTGAGCGCGGAGCCCAGACTGCTGCGATTTTATTTACGTTGGTTGAATCCTGCAAACTCGTCGGGGTCAACCCGCGCGAGTATTTTAAAAAACTGGTCCAAGATCTCCACTTTGGCAAAGAAGCTTATACCCCGTGGGATTACAAAGAGTTATCAAAAAATCAGTAAATCTTAACGGGCAACGTAGACGATTTACGACTCTTTGATCGACGATTGCCAAATAAAAAAAGTAAAATCATTGAGGTGATTGGACAATTCTCATTAAACTATAAACCTCTTTTCACTGCGCGGGTCA
>JAYUEN010000299.1:0-4464 GCA_043739185.1 Bdellovibrionales bacterium | reverse complement strand
CAAGGCGAATAAAGTCGGGGTGAGCAACCCAAAATCCAGAGAGATTTCTTTTAAGCTGAGTGACGACATCTTTAATGTAACCACGAATCGTCAATTGAAATGACGGACTCATCAGATCGTTGTCGATCGGAAGGACTCCGTACATTCCTCCAATTTTGATTCCGCCTCGAGAACCCACTACGTCTGCAAGCAATTGATGAGATGCCTTAATATATTTAATGACGATATTGGGGTCTGCCTTTACAGGAATACGATAATTCGCATCTTCCTTAAACAGACGGGCAGTTGAGGCCAGGTAATCATGCCACCCCAAAGAAGCCCCTGCAAAATAGGGAAAGAGCTCATCGATCATCTCATTCACTCTAAATATAAGTCGCGGGTTCTCTAATACAATGAAAAGTCGAATGGTTCCGATCTTATATTCTGGGTGCTTGCGCTGAATCATTTGTTCAGCCGTCTCAACCATCTTGCGAATATAAGCCGCTTCTTCAGGGGTTTCTAATTTGGGAACATAAAATGACAGCGACTGGGTATTATGCCAATTCTTAAAAAGATGAAGCGCAAAATCGTAAAGATGAAGTGGAATCGGACTGCCGCGCAAAAATAAAAACATACACGGAAGAGCAAGCCCCGGAAATCTCTTAATCGGCAAAGACAAATGCTTTTTTTCAAGTTCGTAATTCTTCTTTGTAATCGGATCTTGAAATGAAATGCTTCGATCAAAGCAATCCGTTAAATTTTGCCCTGCACGAATCAAATCTTCTCTTAATGGAGTTTTTGAATCCTCATCGTCAGCGCCCCATTTCGGTGTGCCTGAATACGACGAGAGAAGCTCGTCCACAATGGAAGGTTCTCCCTTGAGGCGCCTATGAAAACCATTCATCGCGTTGATCGAAAGCTTTGGATCGTCTGGCGGACCAAATAGGGTCACGTGATGGCCCAGCAAGTAAGCAGGCAGTTCGGCAATTGGCTTGCCAGCGCCACTCTTGCAATAAAACTCACTTAGAGGACCAACCACTATTCGATCTTTAGCATCTTTTTGTCCAATGACAGTTTCATATAGTGGATCAAGATAATCAATTTTAAGAGATTGATTGAGCTCGTACGAAAGTTTTGTTCGGCTATCAATAAACTGACGATCTAGATTTCGCTGAGAAAGAACCTCTTTTAGATTTGGTTTCATCTTGTCATAAAGTTCACATAGAAATTCAAACGACTCTTTAGTTTCAAGCCCTCCGCTTTCGCCAATTTGAACAAGATCCTTTATTCCGAAAGCAGGACGTGTTTGTTTTTTGAGATAACTCAAAAATGCATCCGAAATATAATCTTGATAATAGGGTATCTCTTGCAAGCTTAGCTTCCTCTATAAGTCGAATAGCCAAACGGGCTCAGCAGTAAAGGTACATGATATTTACGATTTAAATCTTCGATCTTAAATACCACCGGAGTACTCAAGAAAAAAAACTCCTGAGACTCTTTTTTATAATAGGTTTCTGTCTCAAAAATAATTTGATAAGTCGCTTTCGAAAGCTTTAAGTCGAAAGAAAATCTGCCATCTGAATTTGTGTGTCCTGAGCCAACTTGAGTCCAACCCTTTGAGTCTTTTATCTGAAGCGTGACCAGAACACCAGAAGCGGGCATTCCTTTGCTAAGATCTAATACATGTGTGCTAATCATAAAAACCTGCTATTTCTCAAATGTAAATTCAAGAGGTAAAATTTCATTTTCTTTTACTTCAATTTCTTTTGTCTTTTGACCCAGAATTTCGTGCCAGGCCTCTAAAGTATAGTGGCCGGGAGGAAGATTTTGAATTTCAAATTCTCCAAGATCATTCGTTACACTAAAAAAAGGATTGTCAATAACTGCTATCCACGCACTCATCCAAGGATGAACACTGCATTTGGTCTGTAGTAAAATCTCAGGATGACTAAAAACTTGCGTGATTCGGTCGTTCTGATTTGGCATCGCAATATTGAATTCAGCATTATTTTTAGTAAGTGCTCGGACGTTATGAAAAACTGGATCACTATTGATAAATTCAACCCTTTGACCAACGCGAACACCTACAACTCGAGGTTCATACTGACAAAATCTTTGATCCAATTTAACCGAGTCTTGCGGAATATCCGAAAAGCTTTGCCCCTCTAGGCCTTTTGTCACTCGAATCAAAACATTTTTTAAGTTTCCATCGCTCACAATGAGATCGTTAGCATAAACTTCAGTCTGATGATCTTTGGCGCAAGCAAGTGGCAACATTAATTTTTCACGGGCGGGTAAAGTGCCTTTAAATTTCACGAGGCCTTTAGCGCCTGAGCTCAACTTTTTAACCGGCAGAGAGCTTTGAGAGACAGGCGTTTCCACAGTTTGAGACTTTTCGCTCGTCGCAAATATCACTCCAATTAAAATGACAAGCCCTGCCGCTAAAAAACTCTTTGCGCGCATGGGTACTTTAAGTCTCACTACAAAATATTCGCGAATACAAGCGCCTGCTGCAGTCACAAAAAGAAGGATGAGCCAGTTGAACTTGCTCCCATAAGTGCTTGGAAAATGATTGCTAATCATTATGAAAATAACCGGGAGAGTAAGATAGGTATTATGGGTAGAACGATTTTTCGCATTCTTAGCCCAATCTTGATTTACAGTTTGGCCAAGTTTTGCTGCCTCGACCATTTTAACTTGTCGAGGGATAATTCTCAAGAATACGTTCGCAGTCATCCAAGTTCCGAGCATTCCACCGATATGCATATAAGCAGCTCGACCACTTAGAGTGTGACATAAAAAATAGGACATAGCTGTTAGCCAAAACAATGTGAGCACATGACCAAAAATTGGTTTTGTTTTAATGAAATTTCGTTCCCACAAAAAATCATAAAATAGCCAAGATCCTACAATTGAAAAGACACTTAATGCTATTGCCTGCCAATAAGTCATACTCGAAACAGAAGAGTCGAGCAAAAAAGTACCATTGCCTGCGTAAAAAACCATGAGTAGCAAAAATACGCCACTCATCCAAGTCCAATAGGATTCCCATTTAAACCAATGCAAATGTTCTGGAACTTTTGTCGGCCCCATTAAGAGCTTTTCGACATGATAGAAGCCGCCGCCATGAACCATCCAGAGATCACCCACGTGACCTGGGCGTGAGGATTCTTTATTGAACTCGAAAGTGCGGTCGAGCCACATAAAAAAAATCGAGGTACCAATCCAGGTAATTCCGACTGTGATGTGGAGCCATCGACCGAGCAAAAGTAACCAATCAAAGAGATCTTGATTCATTAGTATCGAACCTTATCAATTTTTTGATTCCAAATTTCAAAAACTTGAAGTGCTTCTTCGTGACCGACTTGTACCATTGGTATTTTTCGAAACTGAATATCTTTCGGAATCTCTTGATACAAAAAATCATCATCAAAATGAATCTTTGCAGCATCTTTTCTGGTATTAGCAAAATAAATTTTAGAAAGTCTGGCCCAGTAAATTGCCGCTAGGCACATGGGGCAAGGTTCACAACTAGTAAAGATCTCAGCCCCTGCAAGTTCAAATTGATTTAAGTTTTTGCAAGCTTCGCGGATTGCTTCGACTTCGGCATGGGCGGTGGGATCGTTGATCAGAGTGACTTTATTCCAGCCCTCTCCGATAATTTTCTGATTGAGTACGACGACAGCGCCGAATGGTCCGCCGCCACGAGTTTCGACATTTTGTTTGGAGAGTTCAATCGCTCTCGCCATAAATTTTTGGGCATTTGAATGAGATGTCATTGATCCCTTTCGTGGATCAATGACTCTATTCACGCTTTAAAGGACAAATCAATATTAAATACCGACGTAACACTCAAGTCGGCCCGAAGCTGTTCCTGAGAATGAACCTACATAATGCCACTGACCTTCACCAGCTCCTTCAAAATCAGGCGCTACTTGAGTTGTTAACTGAATGCTGTAGCTCGATTTAGAACCTTTAATTTCAGCTGAAACGGGAAGTACAATCGTTTCATCGCCAACGCGATCGTCTAAGTGGGTGCGAGTCGTCGCATAAGTGACAGTTGTCTTCATGCTAGTTGAATCGTCATCTGAACTAGATAAGATATATCCAAATTCACTGCGATCAAGCTTTGTAATTTTGCCGTCTTTACACTCTTGAAATTCGCTGACGCTCAAACGAACATCTGGACCCGCTTCTGGATTCATACAGTTGTAAGATACAACTCTATAATTAAATGAGCACTCATGACCCGGAGTCGCTACCGATTGAGCTTTTGCCTGGAGAGAAAGAAGCATCAAAGCTCCAACGAACAAACCCGCTGATTTCATAATGCACCCTCTTCTGCCTAAATGGCTTAGTAATTGTGCACAAGATACTTGATGCAAGTCGCTTTGAGAAATTTAAAAAAGCCCTTAGGCCATTTTACATTTTGGGTGTCTAAATTTGGCTCTGTACCATTGCTAGATTGGTCCTTCGGGCTATTTT
>JAYUEN010000298.1:0-13401 GCA_043739185.1 Bdellovibrionales bacterium | reverse complement strand
CAAGCTGACGACGAAGGCAACGAAGGTCCCATTAATTTCGGACACATCTATATAATCTCTGTTAAGAATCACTTTTGAGGAGTGAGCTCATGTGGCTTGTGGTCGGCCTTGGTAATCCAGGTTCAAAATATTTACTCACCCGCCACAATATCGGATTTATGGCTCTCGATAATTTTTTATCCGGCATCGGTGATCCAAATGCCAAAGAACAATTTCACGCCATCACCGTAAAGTTTAAAATGGAAGAGCAAGACATCGTATTTGCAAAACCCCAAACTTTTATGAATAAGTCTGGCGAATCCGTTCAGCCCCTGCTTGATTTTTACAAAATGGATCTAAAGCAATTGATCGTCGTGCATGACGATATTGATCAGCCCTTTGGACATATCAAAATTCAAAGAAATCGCGGCCACGGTGGGCACAATGGCATCAAAAGCATAAGTGAAATACTCGCCACTCAAGACTATACCAGACTGAAAATTGGCGTTGGTCGTCCGCCGCATCCTAAAATGGAAGTCGCCGATTATGTTTTAGGCCGCTTCAATCCTGACGAGCATGGGCGCTTAACTGAACTCCTCAATTTATGTAGCGATGCCATCGAGAGTTTGATATTTGATGGCTATGAAAAGGCCGCGACGCAATTTAGCGGTAAACATATAGAAATTCTCAGCCCCTAAGGCTCAGAGAGAAACGAGATAGCAATGGGTCTTCAATGTGGGATTGTCGGACTTCCGAATGTTGGCAAGAGTACTCTTTTCAATGCGCTGACCTCTGCTAAAGCCGAAGCTGCGAATTATCCTTTTTGTACTATCGATCCAAACGTTGGCGTGGTCACGGTACCAGATGAGCGGCTATCGCAAATTTCGGCTTTGATTAAACCCAAGAGTCTTATTCCGACCTCAATTGAATTCGTTGATATTGCAGGCTTAGTGGCAGGAGCCAGCAAGGGCGAGGGCCTTGGAAATCAGTTCTTAGGACATATTCGCTCAACCGATGCCATCATCCATGTGGTGCGCTGTTTTGATGATCCCAATATTGTTCATGTTTCAGGGAGTGTTGAGCCGCTAAGAGATATTGATGTTATCAATACCGAATTGCTACTTGCAGATTTAGACAGTGTTGAAAAGCGCCTACAAAAAGTTGAAAAGACCGCGCGCTCAACCACTGATAAGAATTTAAAAAAAGAATACGAGACCATTAAGAAAATATATGATGCGCTTTCAGCTGGTAAAGCTGCGCGCACCGTAGGCTTAGACGAAGTTGAACTCCCAATCGTCAAAGATATGCATCTGCTCACCATGAAACCCGTCCTCTATGCTTGCAACGTCAATGAAACAGATTTTGCAGCTGGAGGAAATGACTGGGTCAAACAGGTTGGCGCCAGAGCTAAATCTGAAAATAATATTCATCTCGTAATTTGTTCAGCTCTTGAAGCTGAGATCGCGCTTTTGCCAAAAGAAGAGCAAGCCGAGTTTTTGGCTTCAATGAATGCAACCGAGCCAGGCCTCAATCGCCTTATTTGGGAGGCCTATCAACTGCTTGCACTTAGAACCTATTTTACCGCTGGTGAGAAAGAAGTTCGCGCTTGGACAATTAAAACCGGAATGAAAGCCCCACAAGCTGCTGGCGTGATTCACTCCGATTTCGAACGCGGCTTTATCCGCGCTGAAACCTACAACTGCAAAGATTTATTTGAACTCAAATCTGAAGCGGCGGTGAAAGAGGCTGGCCGCTATCGCTCGGAAGGAAAAGAATACGTCGTTCAAGATGGCGACGTATTGTTTTTTAGATTTAACGTTTAATGAAACTGCGAACTATTTAGCACATACCCACTGATGAACAAAGCCTACTGATAAATCGTAGGTAGCGGACAAGATCGAGCCAACGCGAGGTTGACCGCAAAGTATAGTTAAATTCAATCGACTTGTTGCTGATGATAATGGCGTAGAAGCTGTAGCCGTATAGAGATTGCAGGCATTTGAACAAGCATTGGCAAATTGTTGACCTTGAGCATTTCGGCCGCGAATCGTATCATTTGCAAAAGCTTCGATATCTTGATTATTCAATTCCTTTTGAAAGTTGCTCGCAAATGGAGTGGGGCAAGAAGAGTCTAACTTCAATTGATTTGGGGCGCTTGTGGTAAATGTTGAAACCAAATTGATTTGCTTGCAGGCGCCGCAACGACTTCGGTCGCTCATGATTAGGTCACGCTTAGTTGTAGACTGTGCCACCATATCTTTAATAATCTTCGCACTGGTCATGGCTTTTCCAGTGCCAGTGATCGCATTTTTAATAGTTTCAGATCCGGGCGTAGGACAAGACGGGTCTTGAACAAAAGCAGGATTCGAAGCTAGAACCGCCTTTTCCATAACTGGGAGTGCGGCGATTTCAATACAGTTTTGTTTACATGGTTTTACTTGAATTTGCGATTGCGCAAAGCTTTGTATTGTTAAAACTTGAAAGGCTGCGACCAAGGCCAAAATTGATAATTTCATATATCCCCTGTTTTTAGATTGCGCCAAAGAGACGGCTCGGTCTGCAAAGGCATTATTAGGCCTCTCCTATAGCAAGCTCCTTGCCAAGCCACAACTTTAAAAATTAGTTCCTAAGAATTGTGAAAGCTTAACAGACTAGAAAAGACATTCTAATGTGTAAAATTGTCATTTCGAGCTAGGGAACTGCGAAATCTTTGCAGAAGCTTGGCACTATCTGTTTTTAGTAGGGATGGAGCTCAAATCAGTTTTAATGGCAGCCGCGGCAGCCAACCGCCTCGCAGCTTCAGTTTCGGTGAACTGTCGCAGCCTACTGACTTCGACTTGCCTGCCTGCCTGAGAAGTTATGAAGTTCCCTTTAGTTTTGGATCAAAGGCGTCCCGAAGGCCATCACCTAAGAGATTAAAAGCCAACATGGTCAGAAAGATCGCAAGGCCCGGAAAGATAATCATATGGGGATAGGATTTGGCTCTCCAACCATCATTGGCGAGAATTCCCCAAGATGAATAAGGTGGCTGCAAACCAAGGCCAATAAAGCTTAAGAAGCTCTCAAATAAAATGTTAGAGGGAATTTGAAAGGTCAACATAACCGTAATTGGACCCAAAATATTTGGTAAAACGTGACGAAACAAAATCGCCCAATCCCCCGCACCCATGGCCCTGGCACCTTCGATAAACAAAAGTTGTTTAGCTTGCAAAACTTGCCCCCGCACCAAGCGCGCAAGTCCCACCCAGCCGACCACACTCAATGCGAGAAAAATACCGGTGAGTGCTTTGAGTTCTGGCTGCTCGAAAATATTGATCGAATTGAAAACGACCATGACCAAAATTAAAAGCACCAAAGAGGGAATCGCAAATAAAATATCAATTATTCTCATCATCACCGAATCAACCCAACCACCCACCCAACCCGAAATTGCGCCGTAAAAGCCACCAATCAAAAGAGAAATGAAGGCGGTGAATATGCCGACGGCCATTGACATACGAGCGCCGTAAATAATTCGCGAAAATAAATCTCTACCCAAATTGTCAGTACCAAACCAGTGATGACTATCAGGTCCAATCAAAACGAGATCAATATTTTGCGTCTCAAAAGAATAAGGCGCCAAATAATTTGCAAATATCGCAATGAGCGAAATCGCTAAAATAAAGTAGAGTGAATATACTGATGCGCGATTTTTTTTAAGGCGCTTGATCGAATCTTTGAAAAGGCTTTGCGATGAACTCATAATTGAATCCTTGGATCGACCACAACATAAAGCAAATCAACCACTAGATTGGCGAGTACTAAAAGTGCCGCATAAACCAAAGTGAGACCCAAGACCAAGGGGTAATCTCGATTGGTAACACTCTGAACGAGGTGCTTGCCCATTCCGGGAACAGCAAAGATAATTTCATTTACAAATGAACCCGACAAGACGCCTGCACAGAGTGGACCCGAAATAGTTATCACCGGCAAAAGAGAATTTTTTAAAACATGGCGATACATCACGGTTCTTTGGGCAAGCCCCTTGGCTTTCGCTGTTCTGACGAAGTCAGCATGAATGACTTCAAGTACACTTGAGCGCATCAGCCTTGCAATGATAGCTGCAGGTCTAATTCCGAGGGTGATCACGGGCAAAATATAATAAATTGGGCCATCCCAAAGTGCTGGCGGGAGCATGCCTTTAAACGCCGGAAAAGGAACTCCAAAACAAAAAATTAAAACCAATAGCGGCCCAAAAACAAAACTGGGGAGCGCCACCCCACTGATCGCTAAAACCATCGCCGAACTATCCCAAAAAGTATTATGTTTCCCTGCTGCGAACATTCCGATGGGTACGCCAATGAGAAAAGCCAAGAGCAAAGAGTAAAAGCCTAGCTGAAACGAAATCGGAAAACTATCTTTGATGATATCGGTAACGGAGCGCCCAATATATTTATAGGATTCGCCAAGGTCCCCTTGTGCAAGTCCCGTAATATAATGAAAATATTGGGTGGACATCGGATCATTGAGACCATACTTTTTTTCAATATTTGCTTTGATTTCAGGGGGCAGAGTTTTCTCTTGATCAAAAGGCCCACCTGGCAAAAATCTCAAAAGCAAAAAGGTAAGGCTCGCAATTATCCAAACTGTAACCAAAGCTTCGACCAAACGCCTTGAGACATAAGTCACTGCGTTTTGTTGAATGACCGCATATACTACTGAAACCAAAAGCCACAAAAACATTCCTATCCAAAATGGAAATGGAATTCGATTGTCGCTTAAGTCAATTATAATTGCCGCCAAAATCCAAAGGCCGCAACCACTGGCAAGAACCGGCCCCAATTTTGAGACTAGTCCGTTGATTGGCTTTGGCGGCAATGTGGCGGTGGCTACCGAACTCACTTCAGGATGACTCCTTTATAGAGTTTTCTTTGCAAAACATTTTGCGGATATTTGCTCACCCGATCCGCGATCATATATTGCGATACACCAATATAAAGCGGCAAAACACAAACGTCTTTTTCTACCAGAATTTTCTGGGCTTCATCATACAAGGCTTTGCGTTTTGTAGGATCTCCTTCACCGGCGGCAGTTTCAACCAAGTGATCATAATCTTTGTTCTTCCACTTGGTGTGATTATTATCAGAATAGCTGGTCATTAAATTCATAAAATTATCTGGATCCGGATAATCCCCCATCCAACCAAAGCGATAAATTTGAGGTGCATCGGTTTTGAGTTCATTCAAAAAAGACTTCCACTCTTGATTTTTGACTTCAATATTCAGACCCAGATTGGTTTTCAACTGAGCTTGAATATTTTCAGCCACGCGCTGCAAATCCTCATTGGTATTAAACTCAATTTCAATTTTTGGAACTGGCTTGGTTTCAGAATAACCCGCCTTCTTAAGAAGTTCTTTGGCTTTGACCGGATCAAAATGAATTCCGATTTTTTCATCGTAGCCGAAAACTCCGTCTGGTATCCACGATGTGAGCGGAACCTGTCCGCCAGCTAGCACGCTCGTCACTTGTTTGCGATCGATTGCATATGAAATGGCTTGGCGAACAAGTGGATTATCCATTGGTGGACGAGTCACATTGATCCCATAATACTGCGTGAGCAAGCTCGGCATCACATGGTACTGGGGTCGTTTGGCCAGCACCTTCACTTCACCACTGGGAATGCGATCTTCGCCGTCTAAATTGCCAGCATCAAACATATCAATGGCAGTTCCGACTTCGTGAATGATATAGCCCACGACATATTTGAGCATGGGCTTTACGCCGTAATAATTTTCATTTCTCTCCATCAAAACCATTTTGTCATGTTGCCAATTTTTAAGTGTAAATGCGCCTAAGGTTTGAATATGATCGGGCGCAGTCCAGGTATTGCCAAACTTCTCAATCACATCGAGACGAATCGGATAAGTCGAAGCATGTGCTGTCAAATGAGGAAAATAACTCACACTCTTTTCAAGTTCGACTTCAATAATATTGGGCGCGGTGATCTTGACTCCAACTTCCTTAAAATCTTTTATTTTACCTTGATTGAAGGCTTGAGCATTTTTTATAACAAATAAAAAATACGCATAATCAGATGCGGTCGCAGGATCAAGCAGTCGCTTCCAACTATCTACTAAATGTTGGGCTGTAAAAGGGACGCCATCGGTCCACTTGACATCTTGTCTGAGCGTGAACTTCCACTTTTTTGAATTATCTGAAGATTCCCACTTACTGGCAAGTGCCGGAATCAAAGCCATTTTTGGATCGTAAATATCGTACTCGACAAGGCCCTCCATCACATTCACTAAGATTTGCGATGAAACTGTATCGGTTGATTTATTCCAATCTAATGTAGGTGGTTCGGTCTCAAGATTGACTCGCAAAGTTTCTTTAGGAGACAGGCTCACTTTTCCTTGGCCCGGAATTTCAACTTCAATTCCTCCAGGTGTTTTTTTCGTACACGAGCTAAATGAAATGAAAAGGCAAAGTAGAAAGAAGTAACTCAGGCCCCATTTTATTTTTGATAATGATTTTGTAACTATTAAATTTTGCATTAACTCCCCTTGCTGGAAATTTGGGCACCTCGAAATTTCGTAGTGCACACGAAGGATTCTTTTCTTCGATTGGCTTCGGCAAGTCAAGGTTGGGTATTGAAAATAGCTCTGAGTTTTGGGACTTTAGGGGCTGCTTTCAAAGTAAGGGGCCACATAAAATGTCGTCGTACGAATTTTCTGCTGCCGGACTCCTTAAATGCTCTCTTTGGGGTGTGCCATTTCAAATCTTAAGCGCCAGACACTTGGAACACTCATTTTGCGACTATTGTGCATGTTGGTTGGACTTCGGACTAGAATCCGACTCCCTGTTTTGAGTTTCAACGTGGCGAAATACTATGAGATATCGGCTCAATATCTGACGACCTATTCTAGTCAAAAATTTTTCTAAAAAAATATTGATCTTTTAACCTTCGTTCACTAAGCTGCTCCAAGAATGAAAAATCCACAAACAAAACTTCTAAAAGATCAGCCAAAAGCCTACGGCGGTGACCTGCTCAATAAAAGAGAAGCTCGCAAGGGGCCAAGGCCACTCGTCACCAAACATACAATGCATCTCACGATGCGCTCGACTCAAGCTGTGGGGGAATGGTCGTTCGCACGCAAAGAGAATCGCAAGAAAATCGCCCAAATCGTTTTGAAGTTTTCAAATAAATACGGGGTGAAAGTTTTGTCGATGGCAAATGTCGGCAATCACCTGCACTTTCAGATTAAATTATCGAATCGCTTCACTTATAAAAAATTTATCAGAGCGATCAGTTCGGCTATCGTGATGGCGGTTACTAAAGTGAGTCGTAAGAAAAAACTCAATAAACATTTTTGGAATTATCGGCCCTTTACGAGGGTCATTGCGAGCTTTCGAGAATTTTTGAATTTGAAGGATTATATTAGGATCAATCAACTTGAAGGCTATGGCTGGGCTCGGGCCACTTCAATTAATATTGTCAAAAATTATTCGGGCTAAAGGCAGTTTGAGCTTCGTCGAGTTCGCGAAGCTTTATCGCACCCGAACCAATCGAACCCTTATGAAGTCATGGCCCACGCCTGGCCAGTCTCCGCTCCCTACCAAACTTCTAGGCCGGCATTTCCTTCGGGAATTTTAACATCAACTGGTTTAGCTAGCCATTTGAGCGTATGGCCGGAGCTTGAGTTTTTTGCAGAATAAAGGAGCGCATATATTTGATAATTTCGCACCACGCGCTTTACATAGTTTCTGGTTTCAACGTAGGGAATATGTTCGATAAATTCGTCCATGTCGAGAAGGCCAAAGGATTTGAGCCAACTTGCAACTCGGTGAGGACCAGCATTATAAGCCGCTGCGACCAAAGGAACATAACGGTACTTTTCGTGCAAACGCTGAAGATAGCGGGTTCCCAATTTGATATTGGTTTCTGGCTGCAATAGCGTATCGACCCTAAAGTCTTTGATTCCCAAAAGATCGGCGACTCTTTTTGAAGTAAACGGCATCAACTGCATGAGCCCAAGAGCTCCAACAGGTGAACGCGCTTCCGAGCGATAATGGCTTTCTGAGCGCATAATTCCCCAAATAAGAGATTCGGAAATTCCCAAGCTCTTAGAATTCGTACTTACAAAACTATCGTAAGCACGAGGATAAGCATACTCCCATAAAGGCCTGGCTCCCGAAATTCCTGAGCGAATGCGCTCGCCTGAAAACGAAACTTCTCCGAGGTAAGATGAGCGAAAATAAGATTGCACAGTCTGATATTGCTCCATGAGCTGCTTGCGATCCTGTTGCGAGCGAATATGTTTTTCAATTTCACCTAACTCGAGGCGACTCAAATCATTTAACCCAATCTGCGAAAGTAATTGTGCGCGCTCAAATCTTTTTGCAAGTCCGGGATCCCTAAAATTCCCACTCAAAACTTTGTCATTGGAATCATCATTTGAATCCGTTTGCGCATCAGCTGAACCTGACTGTGCCGCTCCTGGCAATTCAATCGTGGTGGATTCTTGCGCCTGCATATCTTCACCAACGCTGCCCTCGGGTTCAGTTGGCGCACTTGCACCAGCAGAGCCGCCGAGCGCAAGAGAAGCGAGTTGTGCTTTGGATGCCGCGGTTGGACCTCCGACTACCCCAGTTTTTACCTGAGGAAAGTTTTGTAAACGATAATATGAGGCCACTGAGTAATATCCAATTGACGAGTCTTGGCTCAAAGATTCGAGTAGCGTGCGCGACTGATCGTATTTTTCGAGTCGAAACAACGACATCGCCATCCAATACTTGGCGCGATCTACGGTCACACTATCCATCGGAATTTCAATGCGCTTTCGTCGGCGTTTTTTTCGTTTGCCCACGCGTACATATTGATAGCGGGCAGATTTCATAACCGAAATTTTTTGAAAGCCGTCATAGGACCCAACATAATCGCCTTTTAAATATTTGAGCCAGGCCAAATGCCACTGCGAATCGCGGGTCAAGGCCGAATCTGAAAAGTTTTTTACAAATTCCTCAAATTTTCGACTGGCACCATCGTAATCTTGAAATTGATAACTTAAAAATGCAGCTTGAAAAAGCGCATTTTTGCCATTCTTTGAGCGTGGCGAAAGTCGATAAATTTTGTCAAATGCACTGGCCGCCGCTTGATATTCACCCAAACGTCCCGCAGCTTTCGCTAAAAGTTGAAGATAGCCCGAGCGATGACTTTGTTGCTCATAGTATCCAAGTAATAGTTTAAAAGCTTCGTCCGATTTTCCCTGAGCAATGAGAACATTGGCAATCATCGAATCAACCGAATAAAGGCCTGTCAGTGGTTCGTCTTCATCTTCATCATCCGCTGGTAAATTGTCTCCGTTATCAGCGGAGGCCGGCTTTTCAGCTTCTGTTTTAGCAATTTGAATCTTCGGCTTCACACTTAGATTCCTCATCATATCGCCACGCACTTGCTTGAGTTCCTCAAGCGCGCGCTCAACCTCTCCACCTAGCTGCAAATATTTGATTCGAGTCTGCTCCTCTTTCGGAGTGGCCTGGCATCCCGTATTAGAGCCATCAAAGGAATTTACCGACAACTTATGTCCCCAAGCTTTTGCTTCTTGATAGGTCGGATATTTTGCATAAATCTCTTTAGCTGCCTTGCAAATGCTTTGATGTAAACTTTTTTGAGCATGCATAAGTTGCCAGAGCACCTCGGGATATTTCTCTGTCCCACGCCATCTTTTTACGATGATACTAAATTGCGCTTCGGCTTCTTTGAATCGCTGTTCCTCTAGGGCAATCAGGCCGAGATTGTATTTGCTTTCAAGCATGGTCGTATCAGAAGCATGGCTATCGAGAACTTGTGTAAAAGATTTTTTTGCCGATGCAAAATCTTTGAGGCGTCTTTGCGATAAACCCTGGTAAAAAAGCGCATAGTCTTCGATTTTAGACTTGGCCTTGATCACTTCACCTAAAGCCAGCAAAGCTTCGCGATCTTTCAATAGTTGATAAAAGGAATAACCCACTAAAAAATTCTCTAGAGCTTTTTTCTCAGGATCATTTTCGGATTTTATTTTTTCCGAAAGATATTCGGAGGCATCACTTAATTTGCCAGCCTGCTTTAACTTCAAAAATTTTTTGATCGCATCGGGCGCTTCAGCTATTTTATCTGGAGCTTTCTCTGCGACTTTTTCCGCGACTTTCTCTGCGACTTTTTCCGCGACTTTTTCTGGGGCCTTGTCTTGAGCTTTTTCTGGCGCTTTTTCTGGTGGCTTTTCAGCTATTTTTTCAGGAGTCTTATTTGCAGCCTTCTCTTCCGGTCGAATGGCGGATTTATCGTTCGCTTTCTGACTTGTTTTGTCTGGCGGATTGGGTGTCGGCGATGGGCCTGGCGTTGAGGCGGCACTTTGAATGCCGCTGAGGAGAATCAATAAACTAAGAATACAATAAGGAATTTTTTTGCTGCACATTTTTTGGATTTTCAAATAATTCATTTCACTTCAAAGATTGAGAATTTAATTGTTATACGCCTAGACTCTATGCTACCTCAAAGGTATGGCGAAATCCAAAGTAAGATCGGTTTTTGTTTGTCAAAATTGTGGCTCCCAGCGTCCAAAATGGGAAGGCAAATGTTCTGAGTGTGGCGCTTGGAATTCTCTAGTAGAGGAAATGAGCGCTCCCGCTACCGGCCCCGGCAAAGCGCGCGGCTGGACAGATAACTCAAAAGCAAACCAAGTTGTTTCACTAGATCAAAAAATTGAAACAATCAATTACTCAAGACTCTCCACAGGTATTGGGGAGCTAGATCGAGTTCTAGGCGGAGGACTGGTTGCCGGAAGTTTTATTCTTTTAGGTGGAGACCCCGGAATCGGAAAAAGCACTTTGCTACTTCAAATGGCCGGAGGAATTGCCGGCAATTTGAAATCCGGAAATGTGCTTTACATCTCAGCAGAGGAGTCCGTTGGTCAAACAGGATTAAGAGCCCAACGCTTAGGCGTGAAAAATGCGAATGTGCAAATGGCGAGCGAAGCCAATCTCGATACCTTGCTTGAGCTTGCCCGCAAACATGAGCCAAAAGTTTTAATTGTAGATTCAATTCAAACCATCTATCTCAGTGAACTAGCAAGTGCACCGGGCAGCGTATCTCAAGTGCGCGAGTGCGCAAGCCAGTTGATGAGCTTCGCAAAAAACTCGAATACCATTGTCTTTCTCATTGGCCATGTGACCAAGGATGGGAATATTGCTGGCCCCAAAGTACTTGAACATATGGTCGACTGTGTCTTGTCATTCGAAGGAGATATCTCACATCAATTTCGCTTGCTGCGCGCACAAAAGAATCGCTTTGGTGCGACTTTTGAGCTCGGCGTTTTTCAAATGCAGCAAATGGGCCTAACAGAAGTTCAAAATCCATCAGAAATGTTTTTAGAAGAACGTGGCCGCAGACTCATTGGCTCAGCCGTTTTCGCCGCCATGGAAGGGACGCGCCCGATTTTGTGTGAAGTTCAAGCGCTGACCACGAGTACACCAATGCCGATGCCCAGAAGAACAGCCTTAGGAGTTGATGTTCAACGCGTTCATCTCTTAATTGCAGTTTTAAATAAGCATTTGGGATTTAATTTGATGAGCGCAGATGTTTTTATCAATGTCGTAGGTGGCTTAAACTTGAGCGAACCGGCGGCTGACCTTGCTGTCACCGCTGCACTTATGTCAACTGAGCTCAATCAAGAAATTGATGCGAAAACCTGTTTTTTCGGAGAAATCGGACTTACCGGAGAAGTGCGCGCAGTCACCTTTGCGGAGCAACGCTTAAGAGAAGCGCAGAAACTAGGCTTCACCAATTTCGTTATGCCCGCCTCAAACAAAAAACACTTGGCCGATGTTCCTAAATCTTTGCTTGAAAAAGTTTTTTGGGTTCATGAAGTTTTTGAATTAAAAAAGCTCTTTGAAGGCCAAAGGCGATAATGAAAATTCTGATTTTAGGTGGCACCCGTTTTTTCGGAAAGCTCTTGGTTCAAAATTTAATAGCTGAGGGCCACCAAGTTTCGGTAGCCACCACCGGTAAAACGCCCCTTGATTTCAGTGAACGCGTTGAGCATTTCAATATCGAGCGACATTCCGAGGAGAGCTTGGTGAAAGCTTTTGCCGGACATGAATGGGATCTGGCCTATGATCAAATTTGTTATGATGCAAACGATGCAAAAATTCTGGCCTTGGCTTTAAAAGACAAAATTGGTCATCTTATTTTTACTTCTTCGCAGTCGGTTTATGACGACGGCCTTGTGATGAGCGAAGCTGACTTCACCGCTGAAGTTTACGAAGAGAATCCTCAAAATAAAAATTCCTATCAAGAAGGCAAGCGCTTGGCCGAAAAGGAATACACCACTCAGCTCAATTTTGCGGTCACTTCGGTTCGTTTTCCGATTGTATTAGGAGCCAATGATCCCTCAGGGAGACTGCTATGGCATGTTTCGCGAGTGAAGAACAATTTGCCGATTTATTTTCCCAATATCAATTCTCAAATCGGTTTCATTTCATCTGAAGAAGCCGCACAATTTTTAGCTTGGCTCAAGGATAAAAAGCTTTCAGGCTCAATCAACGCCGGCTCGCCCGACTCGATATCACTACGTGAACTGATGGAGCTCATTCAGGCTTGTGTTGGAAGCAAATCCTTGCTTGCTGAAGTCGACTCAGTTGTTTCTCATTCACCCTTTGGCCTAACTTCTGATTGGACCATGAGCATGATGAAAGCCGAGAAACTTGGCTATGACTTTTCTCCACTCAAAGCTTGGCTTCCCCAACTGATTGCAAAATTAGCTTTGGATTAGGATTGGGATTTGGTGTTCGAGTTTTAGGACGCACAACGACTGTGTCAGCTATAGTAAATTCGAGATATAATGAGAAGATCTCTTCGCACGAGGGAATATCCACTTCAAAACCGAACAAAATATTGTTGCGCTTCTGAATTGAATTCGTGTGCCGCTCGATCTAGCTAAAGTACCTTGAAATAACGACTCAATAACTGTCCATCCACTCAAGTCGAAAAATTTTTCTAAGATTTTCTTGACCTATTAACCTTCGTTCACGAAACTAGGCCAAGAATGAAAAACCCACAAACCAAATTCCTAAAAGATCAGCCGAAAGCTTATGGCGGTGACTTACTTAATAAAAGAGAAGCTCGCAAGGGGCCAAGACCGCTCGTCACCAAACATACAATGCACCTCACGATGCGTTCGACTCAAGCCGTGGGCGAATGGTCGTTCGCGCGCCAAGAGAATCGCAAGAACATCGCCAAAATCATTTCGAAGTTCTCAAATAAATACGGGGTGAAAGTTTTGTCGATGGCAAATGTCGGCAATCACCTGCACTTTCAGATAAAATTATCGAATCGCTTCACCTATAAAAAGTTTATCAGAGCGATTAGTTCGGCAATCGTGATGGCTGTTACAAAAGTAAGTCGCA
>JAYUEN010000297.1:0-13416 GCA_043739185.1 Bdellovibrionales bacterium | reverse complement strand
AGAACATAAAGCTCAGTATCTTGAGCGCGCAAAAGCCTACCAAACTAAAACCGAAGAGAAAGTCAAATCTTGGCAAGAGCGAATCAAGAAATCAGGAGTCAAAAAAGTCGTGACCTATCATCCGTCACTCAATTATTTCCTTGAAAGGTTTGGGCTGGAGGGTGTGGGTTTTCTTGAGCCCAAGCCCGGTATTCCGCCAACTGCTCAGCATATTTTGAAGATCATTGAGCTTATCAAGACAGAAAAAGTACCACTTATTTTGGTTGATAATTTTTATGACTCTAAAATTGCCGATCGTATTTTGCAAGATGTGCCAAATGTGAAAGTGAAAAGTATTGGCATTGCCGTGGGCTCAGAAACTGGTTTGAACTCACTTGAAGATGTTACAGAACAGCTTGTGAAAGCTATTGAGGGGAAATGATGAGTGCTTTTTCGTTTTTAGTCGCACCGACCTTGATGTGTTTGATACTTGCACTCATACATTGCTATCTGGGACTACATGTTCTTTCGCGGGGAGTGATTTTTGTCGATCTCAGTCTCGCACAAGTTGCCTCATTTGGAGCGACACTTGCTTTGCTTTGGGAGGCGGAGGGGGCAGCGAATTCAACCAGCTATTTTGTTTCACTCGGCGCAACTTTTTTAGCCGCAGCACTTTTTGCCCTAGCGAGGCGTTACGAAGAGCATTTTCCGCAAGAAGCGATTATCGGAATTGTATATGCGATGGCGTCCGCAGCTGTGGTCTTAGTGGTTGATCGCCTCGCGCACGGCGCCGAACATTTAAAAGATGCTCTTGTTGGTCAAATTCTTTGGGTTTCTTGGCATGAGGTAATAAAGACAGCGATCATTTATGCAGTCGTAGGAATTATTCATTTTGTGTTTCGCAAGCAAATGTTTGCAAGCTCTTCGCCTCATCAAAAAACCCACTGGGGCTGGGACTTTTTATTTTATGCGCTCTTTGGTGTCGTCATAACTTCATCAACACATATCGCAGGTGTTCTGATGGTCTTCTCGTTTTTAATTGTGCCTTCGATGTTGAGCACAGTATTTTTTTCAAGAATTCGCGATCGCCTACTCTTTGGCTGGGGAATCAGTGCAATCATTAGTATCCTAGGAATGGCATTGAGTTATAAACTTGATGTTCCGGTTGGGGCCTTGATTGTGGTGCTGTTTACAAGTTTACCGGTATTGGTTTTACTTGTATTTCCGTTTCGCACAATTTTGAAACAAAGGAGAGATGTGAAGGTAAAGACCATTTGAGTCTTGCGCCGCTATGGATTGCACTACTCTCCGTGATAAGTTAAGAATTGTTAATTTGTGTGTCGGCCATTCTTGAGTCTCTTGCACGCCTCTTATGATATTTTGCTCAAATTTGAAAACGGAGACTAATGTAATTAGTTGAATAATATTCCTTCTCATTTCAATACAAAGTAAATGACTTAATAAGCTGGGCGGCGATAGGATTCTCAACTTTTCTCTGGGAAGATATCAACCAAATTTCCTCATAAACCCCTTTGAGAACCCCAATTCGATGTAAAATTCCTTCCCGTAAATAGTCTACCCTTGAAATTTCTGAAAGTGGGGCAAGTCCAATTCCCTCTTTGGCAAATTGGATTTGTAAACTCGAGTCTTGCAGCTCTGCCCGACAGAAAATGCGAATATTTTTAAGTTTAAAAAAATGGTTTATATCGTGTCTTAACTTACTATGTCCTGTGGGTAGAACAAACTCCTGATCTCTCAAAGATTCAGGAAAGCCCTTTTTGAGCTTTAGGTAATTGGAGGTTCCAAAAACTGTAACATATAGTTTTGCAACGGACTTTGAAAACACCTGTTTTTGACTCATCGCTGGCGAAGGGTAATTGGTCAAAATTAAATCAATTTTATGATTGTAGAGCTCACGAAATAATTCGTCCCCAGCTCCTTCTAGAATCGACACCGTGCATTTTGGAGAAATTTTATAGGCCTCCTTGACCAAGTTCAAAATAACACCTTTAGGAACACTATCCAGAGCTCCGACCTGAAGATGAATTTGATTGCCTGAAATTCTATCTTGGAGCACTTCAATCATTTCTTCGCCAAGGCGAAATATTTCATCGGAATAATCAAGTGCTGCCCGGCCGGCTTCGGTGAGAATTAATCTTCTGTTGGAACGCTCAAATAAAGGCTTTCCAATCCTGTTTTCAAGCTGCCTGAGTTGCGTGCTTAGAGTGGGCTGTCCCAATCGCAGTTTATCGGCTGCGCGGGCAATTCCACCTTCTTTTGCAATCATACGAAAATAAAATAAATGATGATAGTTCAACCACTCCATATCCAATATTTGCGCATAATTCAAAAATTGGTCAAGCTGATATAAAAATTCAATAAATTTAGCTGTATCAATCAATCGTTTAAAACAAATGATCCGATCTAAATTATCTAATTTAATGAATGATCAAATCAACATATAATGAGAATTCATATGATAGCTTCACGAATCCATCAATATTTGAAGTCTCAAAGACTAATGTTAATTATTGTTTTTGGAGTTGTTGGCGTAAGTATTCTTGAGGTGTTCCTCCCCCCAGAGCCAACTCTTTGGGTTTTGTTTCTTCCGATCATTGCCTTGTCACTGTTTTCGTCCAAACCAAGTCTACCTATTGCATTAGCTTTCGTTTGTACGGCGATACTTTTTTTTGATCATTTTGTGATTGAAAGAGGCGAAATTTGGTCGGTGATTTTTTTAAAGCGGTCCTTGGGTACAGTGGCGTTTATTGCTCTTTCTTTAACTATAAATTACGCGCTAACGATAAAATTGAAACAACTTGATATTCAAGCCAGACTTGAATTGTCTACCATCGAGCTGAGCACTGAAAAATTGAAACTAGAGCGCTCAAATAGAGAATTAGAGCAATTTGCAGGTGTGGCGGCCCATGATTTGCGATCTCCTATCGTTACGATTTTATCGTGGCTAGATATTTTAAATCTTTCAATACCGAACCCGAAAAACCAATCCGCTTCTCGAGCGCTATCTATTATCGAGGGCAACGCCAAAAAAGCCAATGAATTGGTATTGGATCTTTTAGAGATGGCGCGGCTCAATTCATCAATTCCTAAAAAGTCAAATCTTGATCTAAACAGTATAGTTCGTGAAACCTTGGACACGCTCAGTTTTGAAATAAAAAGTGCAGGGGCTCACATTGAGGTAGCCAACCTACCAAATATATTTGGCAATAAATCTCATTTGGTAATGATCTTTAGCAATTTAATTCGCAATTCACTTACCTATCGTGAAAAATCTCGCCGGCTCGCTATTTCTATTGGATTTACTGATGAACGTAACGATTACGATTTCTTTGTTAACGATAATGGCATCGGATTTGAGCTCAAGTATTCTGAGAGAATCTTTGAAATGTTTAAACGATTACACAATGAAAAAGACTATCCTGGGACGGGAATTGGACTGGCACTTTGTAAAAAAATTATTGAGTTAAATGGTGGTATAATTTGGGCTACTTCAAGTTCCGGAATCGGAAGCACTTTCTATTTCAAATATCCAAAAATGTTAAGGAGGGTAGACAATGAGACCTGATATAATGATCATAGGCGACTCGGAAGATCAGATTCAGTTGATGAAGACTGCGTGTTTGATGGTGGACCCAAGCATGCAGATTATTTCTGCCAGTGGTGGAGAGCAGGCGTTAACCGACTTAAGATCTCGACTAACCGAACTACCAAAAGTAGTGCTCTTGGACCTTAGAATGCCAGGAATGGATGGCCAGGAGACACTCAGCATTTTGAAAGCTGATCCCAATTTCAAAAGGCTTCCTGTGTGCATATTTTCTAACGCCGATCTCGAAAATGAAATCTGCGATTGTTATGAGAGGGGGGCTAATTTTTATTTTAGAAAGCCCACTGGCTTAAAGGATCTTAAGATTTTTCTGACTCATTTTAACGCTATTTGGTTCTATTTTGCTTCACACTGTCCAAACTAATGGGACTTACTATTTATAATAATTCTATCGTACCCACTAGTCTTTGGCTCATTTTTACCGTCAGTATTATTTTTCTGCTCATAATTGATTTGAAGATTTCTAGCAAATTGAAAGACAGAAAGATTGCCAATTGGAATTTGTTAGAGTGTGGTTTTTGGATCGTTCTGGCTTTGCTTTTTAATTTTGCTTTCGCGTTTTTTTTCGGAAATAAGCTTGGTCTTGAATTTCTCACAGGGTATTTGGTTGAAAAAAGCTTAAGTATTGACAATCTATTTGCCATCTTAATGATTTTCGAAGCCTTTCAAATTGAAAAAGCCCATCAGCATCGAGTTCTCTTTTTTGGTATACTTGGCGCTATTGTTTTCAGGGGAATATTCATTTTAAGCGGCTCAATCCTATTTCATAAATTTCACTGGATTCAGTATGTCTTTGGATTTTTACTTGTTTTAACTGCCGTTAAAATTTCACTTGGTAAAAATAAAGATCATTCGTTTCAAGAGAGTGGGTTGGTCAGGTATGTCAGAAAATTAGTACCGTCTACCATCAGTTCTAAATCAGGTAAATTCTTGATCATAGAAAATCAAAAGCTAAAGGCAACTCCCATTTTGTTTGCCCTAATTATTGTAGAGTTTACGGATCTGGTTTTTGCACTCGATTCAATTCCTGCAGTTTTTGCAGTAACTCAAGACTCGTTCGTTGCGTTTAGCTCAAATATTTTTGCGATTTTAGGATTGCGGGCAATTTTTTTCTTAATAACGCCCTGGATTTCTCGCCTTAACTATCTGAAAATAGGTCTTGCCTTTATTCTCGGGTTCATTGGTTTGAAAATGCTATTGACCGAAGTTATTCAAATTCCCAGCTGGCTTTCACTTGCCTTTATTGTTTTCATTCTGTTTATAGTGGCACTAGATACTAACTTTCGCTCTAAGCCCAAACCAAACATTTAAGTGTGAACTAAATTTGTGAATCTCTTTGGACTTGTGCCTTAACTATGCATTTGAAAACTCGCTTTCAAAGAATCTTTTAGTTCGCTTTCAACTTCGTTTTCATTTTTAGCTGGGCGCGGAGGAAGCTCAATTACTCGATTAAGGATTCTTATAAAGCAGTTGGGAGCCATTATTATCAGGAATGAAAATGACCCAGAACAAATTCATGTGAAGGGTTTTCGATTTGGCCCTTTAATTTTTAACGATGTGCCACAAGTTTTACTGTACAATTTGAATCCCATCTTCCGGAAAATATATTGTACTGTCATTTGTGCTAAGTCCAGGCGATTAAGAGGCAAGTATTTTTTTAGAGGTTTATCTAACCAAGCTAACGCAAAAATCCATTTTGCCTATAAGTCATAGCAAATTAAATGACTTGAATTTGTGAAGGCTTCATAAGACTCCTGATGACTTTCTCTTTAGTTCAATTAAGATGTGAGAGTGAATCGAAACAACTCTTCGGAAAAAAAAATCAAAAATAGATCTTGGGTCGAAAAGCTAGGCCCAGGTTTAATTACGGGAGCCGCAGACGATGATCCAAGTGGGATTGCTACTTACTCGCAGGCCGGAGCGCAATTTGGTCTAAATATGCTTTGGGCCGCAATTTTTACTTTTCCTCTTATGGTTGGGATTCAGATAGTCAGCGCGAGAATTGGTCGGGTGACAGGTCAAGGACTTGGCACTAACATCCGCAAATATTATCCGAAGTGGCTATTGTTTAGCATCATAGGCCTTTTACTCATTGCTAATACTATAAATATTGCTGCCGATGTTTCAGCCATGGGAGGATCCTTAAGTTTAATAGTTGGGGGGCCACCTCAAATTTATGCAGCCGGCTTTGGACTATTTTCATTGCTTCTTCAGCTATTTATTCCGTATAGCCGATATGTACGATTTCTCAAATGGCTAACTCTGGCACTACTTGCATATGTGGCTACAGTTTTCGTTGTCCAAGTAAATTGGAGTGATGTCTTGTTTAAAACGTTCGTCCCGCAAATTTCTTGGAAAGCTGACTACATTACAACAGTTGTGGGTGTAATGGGCACTACCATTAGCCCTTACTTGTTTTTCTGGCAGGCTTCACAAGAAGTTGAAGAGGAAAATCTTAACCCGCTAGCTCACGCACTCAAAGATGCTCCGAAAGAAGTAAAGTCAAATTTTCATCGCATCAAGATTGATACCTATGTCGGAATGGGATTTTCAAATTTGGTAGCATTCTTCATTATTTTGACTGCGGCGGTTACCCTTCATATGCATGGAACTACCGACATTCAGACCTCTTCCGATGCTGCAAAAGCCTTAAGGCCACTTGCAGGTGAGTTTGCATATTTTCTTTTTAGTGCGGGCATAATAGGTACTGGCTTATTGGCTGTCCCGGTACTTGCCGGGTCGTCAGCTTATGCAATCGCCGAAGCCTTTGATTGGAAAAATAGAAGTCTTGAAATTGAACCAATGGGCGCAAGACGTTTCTATGGAATTATAGTCATTTCAACTCTATTTGGCATCGGGCTCGGATTTACTAAGATGGATCCCATCAAAGCACTTTATTTGAGTGCGGTGATCAATGGAATTATTTCAGTGCCAATCATGGTCGTTATGATGTTGATTATTAGGCGAACAGATATCATGGGAAAACTAGTTGTTCGAAAAAAACTCGAAGTATTGGGCTGGCTAACAGTATTTGTAATGGCTCTAGCAGTATTAGCTATGTTTTGGATGCGTTGATTTAAATTGAATAAATTTCTTTGTTAAGAATCTATTCAGGTGGACTAGAACTCAAAACTAAATGGCTTTAGAGGCATTTATTTCTCGGTAGACTGTTGGCTTATGATTACTTCTGAAGTAGTACATCAGGTTTATGTTCGAAAGCCTTATAGAAAACATCAAATTGGACCAAACGCAAACTCATCAAAGGAGCGACGGCGAAGCTCTGCGACTTTTAGCAGGGGCCAGTAATCTTTTAGATAAATGTACGGATTACGAGGCCACACTTGAAATGATCGCCAATTTGCTCGTATCAAGCCTCGCGAGTTGGTGCGCGATTGATTTAGTTACAGAAGATTGCAAAATTGAACGCGCCATCGTAGTTCATCACGATCCCGCCAAGGCAGAGGCTGCAAAGCAAATTTTACTACGTTACCATGCTAGTCCAAAAGCAACGCGCGGGGTTTACCGCGTGATTCAAACGGGTCAGTCCTTTTTAATTCCTGAGGCAACATGGGGCGAGCGAGCAGACGATAACGAGCATTTGCGTTTGATGGACGAACTGGGGTCCTCATCGTATATGTGTGTGCCTTTAAAAGCGCGTGGCAAGATTGTCGGTTCAATGATGCTATTATCAGGGGTGCGCACCTACGATGAATCTGATTTACAAACAGCTCAGGAGCTTTCGCGCTATATTGCGATGGCAGTTGACAATGTTTGGCTATTCAGAAAAATGCAAGAGGCCATCAAAGTTCGAGATGAGTTTCTGGCGATCCTTTCGCACGAACTTAGAACTCCCATGAATGTGATTCAAGGATGGATTAAAATTCTTAAATCAGAAAATTTGCGGGGCGAGCATCTTCAGCAAGCCATTGAAATTTTAGATCGGAACTCTCATATACAATCAAGCATGATCAATGACTTGCTAGATGTCTCCCGCTTTGTTTCAGGGAAAAACTCATTTGAATTGAGCCCGGTTGATCTTTCTAAAGTTTTAGCTTCAAGCTTAGAGTCCAGTTTACTGCTGGCTGAGAAGAAAAATATTAGGATCAAAACTCACAATATACCTGAGTCACAAATCATTCTCGGAAGCTTCAATGAGCTTGAAAGAATGTTCCTCAACTTATTGTCGAATGCTATTAAATTCACGGCTCCGGGTGGAGAAGTTAGCATATCATTGCTTATTGCAGAACAACTCGCAGTCATTTGTGTTAAGGATACCGGAGAAGGAATTGACCCTAAGTTTTTACCATTCATTTTTGATTCTTTCAGGCAAGAAAATAGTTCAACCACTAGATTGCATGGCGGGCTAGGGCTCGGACTTTCAATCAGCAAGCATATTGTCGACCAGCATGGTGGGCAAATTCGAGCCACGAGTCAGGGAAAGGGTGCAGGCACTCAAATTACCGTAAGTCTTCCGATTCGAATCGAAGCGAATGTCATAGTTGGTTCAGCTCCCAAGCTCAATTTGGACGCGCCAATATCTGCATCGCTCGGGTCCCAAATTCTTAAAAATATCAATGTGCTTATTGTCGACGATGTCGAAGATGTTCGTTTTCTTTTGACTCGGTATTTGATTAAGAACGGAGCCAGCGTCGTATCGGTCAGCTCAGCAAGCGAGGCCTATAGTGAATTGCAAAGAAGAATTCCGGATATTTTATTAAGTGATATTGGAATGCCTTTTGAAGATGGCTATAGCCTCATTGCAAAAATTCGAGATCTGCCAGAAGATCGAGGCGGAAAAACAAAAGCAATTGCTTTGACTGCTTATGCGCGAGAAGAAGAGAGATTAAAGGCATTGGCCTGTGGATTTGATGCCCATCTTACAAAGCCAGTGTTCAGCCCTATATTGGTCGAAACGATACGTCAGGTGCTAAATGTGAATCACAACTCAAGCAGTGAAGTCAGAGTTTAAAGAAGTCTAAGCAAAATACGAAAGCCTCTTCAGCAATAAATCCAAATGTTATTGTTCCGCAAACAAATATTTGTAGAGGTCTATTTGTAAAATAGTATTAAAATGATACGAGTGGTGCCTGTCATTTCGTGCTGAGAATAAAATCTCATTTCAATACGAAATGCCTCAGTGGATTTGGCATGTCTAGGATTTTTCCGGATGACTCTATAAAAATATTCAGCAAGTTTTTTTTTACCCGCGGTAAGCATTCTGAAAAGTTATGGAGCCCATAATCGATGGCACCTAGCTTGCATTTCTATTTCTTAAAGCGGGGTGGATTATGTCAAAATTAAACTTTTCTAACATTCAATTGTCGATGGTTTTAGTTTGGGCGTTGATTTCATCTCTTGGCTGCTCTTCAGGATTTGAGACTTCACCAGTGAGCGCAAATCTCGCATCTTCTACTGCTTGTGTCTTGCCTTCGGGATTAGGCAGCGCAAACTTAGGAGAGGGAAAATTTAGTTTTTCATCGGGTTATACCAGCGCAACAGGAAGTCCAACTTGTCCGGCAGATTATGTGGCGGGCAGTTGTACGAAAGGTGTTATCACATTCACTCATCAACCAGCCTCTCAGAGTTGCAATGGAATAACCCCAACGCCGACTCCCACGCCAACACCGACCCCAACCCCAACGCCGACTCCTACGCCAACTCCTACGCCAACTCCGACCCCAACCCCAACTCCCACACCTACTCCAACTCCAAAACCTACATGCGCAATAGTTGTAACTGATTTTACCTCAGGCGCAACTGGTGCCAACATCAATGCGAACTCGGGCGATTCAGTTGGTCTTACTGTGAACTGGAGCAATCTCGCAGGTACTACTGGAGCAATGGCATCTTATAATTGCAATGGCGTAGTTGGAAGCTTTAGTGCCGCACAAATGGCTACTCCTTTTGTGCTCGCACCAAGTGCTCAGACGGCATCTTCAACTTGTACCGTAACGGTCACAAATAGTCGTGGTAGCAATACTTGCACTAAAACAATTACTGTGGCTCCTCCACCAGCTGGGCCTTCATGTGCGATCGTGGATACTGATTTTACCTCAGGCGCAACCGGTGCAAATATAAATGCAAACTCTGGCGATTCAGTCGGTCTTACTGTGAACTGGAGCAATCTCGCAGGCACCGCCGGTGCTGCAGCTACTTATAATTGTAACGGTGTCGTCGGAAGCTTTAATGCCGCACAAATGGCTTCTCCCTTTGTGCTCGCGCCAAGTGCTCAAACGGCATCATCGTCTTGCACAGTCACAGTGTCAAATAGTCGCGGCAGCTCAACATGCTCGGAGAGTATTACGGTAGCTGCTCCACCGGCCGCACCGTCTTGTGCAATTATTGATACTGACTTTACCTCAGGTGCAACCGGAGCAAATATCAATGCAAACTTAGGCGATTCAGTTGGTCTTACTGTGAACTGGAGCAATCTTGCTAATACCCCTGGCGCTACTGCAACTTATAATTGCGATGGTGTGGTGGGAAGCTTTAATGCTGCCCAAATGTCATCTCCTTTTGTGCTTGCGCCAAATCCTGTTTCAGCAACTTCATCATGTACGGTCACAGTAAGCAATAGTCGAGGCAGTAGTACTTGCTCAGAGAGGATCACTGTAATTCCTCCGCCGCCTGTTGCGCCTTCGTGCTCGATCGTCTTTACTGATTTTACTTCGGGGGCATCAGGTTCAAACTTAAGTGTTCATGTAGGAGACTCCACGGGTCTTACCGTGAACTGGAATAACCTTGGGGGAACTGCAGGTGCAGCAGCAACCTATAATTGCAATGGTTCGGTCGGAAGTTTTAATGCTGATCAACTGTCATCGCCCTTTGTGCTAGCACCAAGTCCTGCGAGTAACTCTATGTCTTGCACCGTTACGGTTTCAAATAATAGTGGAGGCGGCTCTTGTACTTCTTCACTGTCAGTACAGTAAGAAGGCTTTGAATTGCGTTTCTAAAAAAGAAACGAATATTTCGTAATTGTTGCTTTTTTATACTATATGAATATGGCACATTCTCCTTCGGCTGCAATGATGTAGCTATAAAAAAGGAGAATGTTGTGAACCCAAGTAAAAGTGTCAGTATGTTATTAGGTGCCATAAATCTATTAGTGGCTAGCAGCCCCGCTTTGGCAAATCAGGTAGCCCCGATGACAAAGCACGAGCAGTCGATCGAGCAGCTTAACGTGGCGTCGCTTAAATCAATCGAAAGTAGCTGGATTCGAGTTCCGGGAGCGTGTAAGGCCCGGGGCTTTAATGCGAGCGCAGCCACCCTAGCTAAAAAAGAAATAAGCGCACAAATTCAAAATATTTATTCCTCTTTTGAGGTCTAAAAAAAATGCAGCCAAGAGTCGTTCGATTTTCAGCAGATGAAATTAGATTTCTTCGAAAAGAGTTCTTAAAGCTTGGCGAGGTCACTCCATTTCAAAATGATTTGGAGTTTTCTTCAAAAATTGCAAGTTACGGAATTTTTCGAGAAATTGGGACACTTAACGACGAATTGGCTAGATTTATCTTTGATGCGACGACAGAAAGACCCGTCCGATTGGAGTCCCTAAAAGCCGAACTCATCGAACATAAGGGTCTTTTTGGTTTACGCATTTTCTCATTAGATAGCCAAAGACTTGAGTTGAGAACAAAGGGCTTTTACGAAGTCGTTCACCCGCAGCTTTCTTGCAATGAAGATGGCAGTCTCCACTCGCTTTATATTTTTCCTGAGATCATAAATAAAATTGCTCAGTCTGAAGGAGCCGAATTGGTCCTTGTAAAATCTTGGGGTCTTAATTCTATTTTTGGAGGATTTGATCCGGCAAAATCCTATTATCAAACAAATTTCTGGGAGATTGAAAATAATGATGCGCTAAAATTTGCCGATCTCATTCGAAAAGGGCAAATCGCTTTTATGGGAACTCATGATTTGATTGCGCATATTGCCGGTCTTGAAAAAAAGCATTGGCCACTATTAAAAACCAATGCCCAGAGAGTTTATGAAGCTATCGGGTCTTACTTCAAATCAGTTTTGAAACCAAGTATCGCATCGCTTATTTTACCTTATACGATAGGTGTTGTACTTGATGATTTGGCTCAACCGCCAAGCTATTCATCTAAAGGTCATATTGCGGTCTTAGACGAATTGCTCGATAAAATATCAAAGAATCAAATTCCGGCGAATCTACCAACAATTTTAACTCAGTTTCCTTCAAGTTTTGAGAATATTATAAATTTGTCTCGTACTTCAAATATTGAAGATAAGGCAATGGATATTCAAATGAGTGTAAATTTGCTTGTTCGCGAAATTTTTGAGTCAACATACGTGGTGAATTGATTCTAAAGAACTGGCCCTTCATTTGCTCTATTTGCCATTTTGAATGTTAAAATGAACGGAACAGCAATGAGTTTGTTTGAGCGTGACAAATGTCGTCACTCTTGGGCGCAAATTTATTAACTTCCAAATAAAAAGAAGGAAAAATATGAAACAAATAGTATTGTCGTTGAGCCTTATGCTTTTAGCAACAGCGGCTTTTAGCCAGGAAAGTATGACAGCTAAACTGCCACAAGACGAAAGTGTCTCGAGCTCGGGCGTTCGAATTGCTCTTGTGAGTCCATTTTTGAGAGTTGATTTCAAGGCCTCTTATAATGATCAAAGTTTTAGTTCGAATCAAAAGCTTGATTCAAGTTTCGGGCTTGCGGCAGGCTATGCGAATCTTCCTATTTATCAATTGGGTTGGACTGCTAACTTTGCTTATTTAAATATTCAAAGCGAAGGCACCAATGTTGGTTTGATGCGATTAGATGGCAATTTAGGTACCGCATTTAGTAAGATGATAAATGCCAAGGCCGGACTAAATGTGAGTAAGCTTGTATTTGCAAGCGGTGTTGGCGATTACAACCCAGGAATTGGACTTCAAGCAAGTATCGGTCTGCAATTCAGTAAAAATATGGGCTTGGATTTGGGTTATATTTATATGGCTCAGTCTGCAAATTCGTATGGTACAAGACTTGATATTTCAGAGTCTGGACCAGAGCTCGGCCTTACCGGAACATTTTGATTATCTAAAACTGGGCCCTTAGACTGTAAACTTTGAAAAATTAGCAAGAGGCTTTAAGGGCAGTTCCAATTTTTTGAAATAATTCAAAGCCTATGCCGCAAGTTTTTTGTTTTTTTGGATAGGCTTTTCTTTTGGAGTCGAAATTTCTTCAGCACTCCTTAGTGGAGCATCCTTCTTTGTAAGATCGAGTAGCAATACATTGTGATACAAAGAGTAGAGTGCGATATGCAGACTCAGCCTTTCCGGCTTTTTGGTCGTACACCAAGTCTTTCGAAAGAGGCGATTGATATTGGCTCGGTACATAGCAAAGGTGTGATTCAAACTAAACAAAGGATCAAAGCCAACCTTCTTTAGTTCACCCTGGCCAGTAACTGCCGACCTACTACCCCTGTGAGTTTTGTAGGTCGCCATCGGAAAAAAATCTTTAACGTCTTTTACGTAATGTGGATTCATATCCGACTGGATCAAAGCATTTTTGTCTATATAGGTCTCTATGCTCTTAAAAAGTTCTCTACGCATTTTGGTCCGGGTATCTTTTCGCTTTCCGTATTTTTTAAGCGCCTTTTTCACCAAATGCCCTTTGGCGTTCATTTGAGAGACACGAAAGCCTAAGATCCATCTGGTTTCATTCTCGACCACTAAAGTAACAGACAGAGGTTTACATTTGGTATGCTCAAATGTTTCAAGATCATCAAATTCAATACTTTTAACATCCGGAAAAAATTGATTGAGTTGCGGCAAGATCTTTTGAGCTTTATTACCCATCAAA
>JAYUEN010000296.1:0-1431 GCA_043739185.1 Bdellovibrionales bacterium | reverse complement strand
TCGATGTGTTTTATGGTCAAGCTCAAGCGCTTTTTTCAATAAGTATTAAATTATTTCCAAAACAAATTGTAACAGTTTTGGGTACAAATGGTTCAGGTAAATCCTCTTTACTAAAAGCAATCAGTGGGATCGAGGAGCCACGCTTTGGTCAAATTCGGGTGAATGGAGAATACCTTCCCCCTGGTAGGCCTGAATTTGCCGCCGAACTAGGTCTTCAGTTTGTTCCTCAGGGGCGAATGGTATTTGGTGACCTCTCCGTTGAAAAAAATCTTATGTTGGGAAACTATGCTTCTCATAACCGAGGAAAAGCTCATTTAAAACAGCTCATCGAAAAAGTTCTTTCATACTTTCCAATTTTAAAAGATGTGCTAAATGTCCCAGCAAACGTTTTATCTGGCGGACAACAGCAAATGTTGGCGATTGGCCAAGCCTTAATGGCAGAGCCTACTGTTTTGCTTCTTGATGAACCTTCTTTAGGGCTTGCTCCAGCCTATGTTGACAATCTTTTCTTAACAATTGAACGAATTGCCTATCAAGAATCGTGCGCAATTCTTATGGTTGAGCAAAGTGTTGCAAAAGCTTTAGAAATTTCAAATTACATTTACATGATAAATGCAGGAATTCTCATGGGTGAGGGCGAGGCCGAAGCCTTCTTTGCTGACAGAACATTGATTAATAAAAATTTAGGATTTTTTTAGCGCGCAATTGGCTGATGTTTTCCACAGCGCATGCCAGCCCAAGGTCTTGTTTGCGGCTAGTCTAGAGCATTAGAATTCACTCTTTTACCTTATCAATTAAACCAAACTTCAATTTCTAGTCAGACCTTTAAGTTTGACCCAGCCAATGCCGATTAGTTTTCAGTGAAGATACTAGATTCTCAATTTTATTACTTAAAACTGAATCAAGGAAACTGAATCCAAGTGAACATAGTTAATCTGCTCGAAAATACATTTAAAAAGTATGGTAATCACACTCGTTTTGTCACAGACCAAGACGAGTGGGACCTGAATCGGATTCTTAAGTCATCACGGCAGCTATCGGCGAGTCTATTCAGCCATGGGGCAGTCGCAGGAGATCGTATCCTTATTGTCCTGCCATTAGGCGTAGAGGGTCACATTGCATTTCACTCAATTTGGCATCTTGGAGCTGTGGTTGTGCCACTTCACTATGCAAGTGCTCCAAAAGAGATTGATGACATTTTAAAAGTTGTTGAGCCTTCGTTTATAATTACGACTTCAGAAAAAGCAGAACAAATTTTTTCATTAAACTCAAATTTAGAAACCACGAAATATTTCATAACCGATTGGAAACCGGGTTCACGCTTTTCAAGTTTCAAACAGGCGATGGAACAAAATTCATCGAAAATTCCTGCAGTTTCAGAGCGTCAAGAGAATGATCCAGCGATAATTATTTTTTCTAGCGGAAGTACGG
>JAYUEN010000295.1:0-4503 GCA_043739185.1 Bdellovibrionales bacterium | reverse complement strand
GATCGAAGAATACGCCTGGAGAACGATGCAACTGAGAAACAACAACACGCTCTGTTCCGTTAATGATGAATGAACCATTTGCTGTCATCAAAGGAATTTCGCCGAGATAAACTTCTTGTTCTTTTACATCACGAATACTGCGCGCTTCGGTTTGCTCATCAATATCAAAAACGATTAAGCGAAGAGTTACTTTTACGGGTGCCGCGAATGTCATTCCGCGCTGACGGCACTCGTCAACATCATATTTAGCAGGCTCAAGAGTATAGCTTACAAACTCAAGGCTCGCTGTATTATTGAAGTCACTTATTGGAAATACAGATTTGAAAACACCATTGAGTCCGAGATCTCCACGGCGATCTGGATCGACATCTTTTTGCAAGAAAGCTTCATAGGAACTTTTTTGCAATTCAATCAAATTTGGAATGTCGATGACCTGTTTATTTTTTGCGAAAGACTTACGAATGCGAAGATTAGAGGCTGTGATCTGAGTTGTACTCATTCCCTCTCCTTTATTTTGTTAAACGAAGACCAAAAAATCAAAAACCCGAAAAAACTTACTAGCGTAGCGACAGCCTAAAAGTGACTCAGATTTCTCCTTTGGCACCCCAAAACACTCTACCTAGTTATAAAGAACGTATATCTATAAAAGGAAAAGCGAGAGAATGCAATTCTCTCGCCAAACTATTTTCAAAATAATTTTGCTTACTTAATAGTAACTTTTGCTCCAGCCTTTTCGACTGTTTCTTTGATTTTAGCAGCTTCTTCTTTAGAAACGCCTTCTTTGATTGTCTTTGGAGCGCCTTCTACTAGGTCTTTAGCTTCTTTTAAGCCCAAACCTGTAACTGCGCGAACTTCTTTGATCACTTCGATCTTTTTAGCGCCGGCATCAGTCAAGATAACATCAAAAGCCGTTTTCTCTTCAGTTGGAGCGGCAGCAGCGCCGCCAACAGCAGCCGCAGCCGCAGGAGCAGCAGCACTTACGCCCCACTTTTCTTCAAGAGTTTTAATCATATCAGCTAGTTCGATAACTGGCATTCCGCTCAAAAATTCTACTACTTGTTCTTTATTTAATGACATTTTGTATTCCTTCCAAAAATTTATTTAGTTTATTTTATTTTAAATTATTAAGTCTGTTTTTCATTGTGAGCCGCAAGCACTCTTACAAATCCACTTGGCACAGCGCTCAAAGTTCTTACGAACTTGCTCATTGGACCAGCCATTGTACCTAGCAACATAGCACGTAAAACATCTTTCGATGGAAGAGTGGCCAAAGCCTTTATTCCATTGAAATCGAGTTTTTCGCCGTCCATTACGCCAGTTTTAACCTGAAGAAGCTCTACGTCTTTTGCGAAATCTGTCAAAGCTTTCGCAACAGCAGCGGCGTCCTCATAAGCAAAAACAACTGCGTTATTGCCAGAGAATGAGTCTTTCAGCGATTGAGCTTTCGGATTATCGGCTAGAGCGCGGATCGCCAAAGTATTTCGAACCACTTTCATCTCAGATTTAACTGGGAAAAGTTTTTTTCGAAGACTAGTGACCTGCTCAACCGACAAACCTTTAAAATCAACTAAGAATGCAGCGTTTGATCGCGCAAACTTTTCTGAAAGGCTTGCGATCTCTTGCGCTTTATCAGCACGAGTGATCATGTTTGAACCTCCTTAAGAGTTGATCGAAATACAAAACCACTTGTATTTCGAGTGTCGATCAGGGGATCGACATTTCGACCTTTTCAGTCGAAATATTTAACTGACTCGGAGATCTCAATTGAGAGAAAGAATCGGTAGGAAAAACTTGAAACTTCTTGGTCCTTTAAAGACGCTTGAATCCAAACTTAACCTCTCCGTATCTCAACAGGGCTCATTAAGACAAAAACCCGAAAGCATTTGTCGCCTGTTATCTTTGACCGAGAGTTTCTGGTACTTTTAAATACCCTTAACTGCAACTAACCGGCTAAGCTTTACACTTAGCCCGAGCTATTAAGCAAGCAATTAATTTACTCACTTAATAAAGACTTACTATTATTCAGAATCACCAACGGCTTGCGAAGGATCAATCTTAATTCCAGGGCCCATGGTGCTAGCAATTGTAATTGAACGTAAGTAGATACCCTTGCTGCTAGCTGGTTTGGATTTAATAACCGCACCCAAGAATGCCATGAAATTGTCTTTCAATTTATCTGCACCCATTGATTTGCGGCCAATTCCCACGTGAACAATTCCGGCTTTATCAACACGATAATCTAATTTACCGCGTTTTTCGGCTGCAACAGTCTCACCCACGTTCATAGTGACGGTTCCGACTTTTGGATTTGGCATTAAACCACGAGGCCCCAAGATTTTAGCAACTTTTGAAACTGTTGCCATCATATCTGGGGTTGCAATTGCCTTATCGAAATCGAGCCAACCGCCATTGATTTTGGCAACGAGGTCATCGGCGCCAACAAAATCTGCTCCTGCGGCTTTTGCTTCTTGCTCTTTTGGACCCTTAGCAAATACGAGAACTCGTACTGCTTTACCGAGACCATGAGGAAGTGCAATTGCACCACGAACCTGTTGATCGCCAACTTTTGCGTCGACGCCCAATTTAACGGCAACATCGATTGACTCATCGAATTTTGCAGTTGCAGATTCAATTGCCATTTTCACGGCTTCATCAATTTTATGAAGTGTACCAGGCTTAATTTTAGCTTTTAAATTTTTAAAACGTTTTCCGTGTGACATGGTTTACTCCACCACTTCTAGGCCCATGCTCTTGGCGGTGCCAACAACTTGTGCCATAGCTGACTCAACAGTCATGCAATTCAAATCAACAAGCTTCAAAGTTGCGATCTCTTTGATTTGCTTCATATTGACTTTGCCGACCTTATCCTTCTGAGGCATTTTAGAGCCGCTTTGAAGCTTGATCGCTTGTTTAAGTAATATAGATACCGGAGGCGTCTTGGTGATGAAAGTAAACGAACGGTCTTGATAAACAGTAATTATCACAGGAATGATGGTGTCACCTTTTCCCTGTGTTTTTGCATTAAACTGTTTGCAAAACTCCATAATGTTTACCCCATGCTGTCCGAGCGCCGGTCCAACGGGAGGAGCTGGATTAGCTTTCCCTGCCGGAATCTGTAACTTTATCATTCCAGTTACTTTTTTTGCCATATATAGATCCCACTCTTAGTTTGGGGTACTTTCTAAAATCGTCGCATACTTCGTTGCTCAGTCGGTCACTCGTGCGACATAGCAGGAACTATGTCTCCTCGTTCGCTTCCTTCGCGCCTCGTCTGCACCGTTTTTAAAAAGTACGGTTGTTAATAAAAACAAATCAGGAAACTAATTTTTCTCGACTTGTATAAAATCTAATTCAACAGGAGTTGGTCGACCGAAAATGCTGACCAAAACCTTCACTTTGCCTTTTTCTTCATTAATATCTTCGACTGTGCCGTTGAAATTACTGAAAGGCCCGTCAATGACGGTGACATTTTCACCGACTGCAAATTTAACCTTTTGACGAGGTTTTTCTGCTCCGGTGATCATTTGTTGAGTAACGCGAATGACTTCGTGTTCAGGAACTGGAGATGGCTTTTGCCCACCAACAAAACCAGAAACCTTACTCGCGCCCTTTACCAAATGCCAAGTGATGTCATTCATTGCCATATTTATAAAAATATATCCAGGGAAAAATTTACGTGATCGGGTCTGCTTTTGACCTTTCACTAGCTCCACAACATTCTCAGAAGGGATTAGAATATCACCAAAGAACTCTTCTTTTTTGAGAGATTTGATTCGTTCTTCGATAGCAGATTTAGCCGTGGCTTCGCAACCGGTTTGGCAATTCGCTATGAACCATTTTTTTTCCATTTAAAAGTCCTTTATCCGCAAAATGTTCTAGGGAAATTTATTAACTAAAAATTCCGCCGAAGTTAATGTGCAAGAGCCAATCAACCAAATAGGCTGAAGTGGTATCAAAAACACCAAGCATGAGGCCAGAAATAATCAACATAATGCAAACTACGGTGGTCATCGACATAGTGTCTTTTCGAGAGGGCCAAACCACTCTGCGAATCTCAGTTACGACTTCGTCTGAAAAAGTGGTTACCACTTTATTAAATTGCAATACTGCAAATAAGACGATTCCGAAAGCCACTGGCAAACCGTGCTTCACCACATCGTGAGCTAAAAACCTTGAAAAGCCACCAGTCGCCATTGCAGCCATTGTTTCAATGAAAACATTGATAACAATACCGGCAATAACCGAAATAACCATGAAGCTCATCGTGACAATCTTGTTGTTCGTACTTTCCACTTCGGACTCCTAAAAATTGCAATTTTTGTCGTCTTTTTTAACTTGTTTTTCGATGAAAACCAAAATCTGTCCAAATAAACCTCTCTTTTTTTACAAAACGAGAGGAAAAAGTGGCAGGGCAGGAGGGACTCGAACCCCCAACCGACGGATTTGGAGTCCGTAACTCTACCAATTGAGCTACTACCCTAGAATCCAAAGAAAAACAAAAAT
>JAYUEN010000294.1:0-1435 GCA_043739185.1 Bdellovibrionales bacterium | reverse complement strand
GACTAAAATAGCATTCACCTCAGCTCCCGGCGGGGGCTCCGTCATAACTCTAAGATCAATGGACTTAATTTTATTAACTGGCTGCCTCGCTCTAGACCCACCGGGTAAGGACCTTCGCTCGTTGAATTTTGAATCTTCATTTTGAATATTTGGAATATCCATTTTTGAATTCGTATCTGGTTTTTCTTGGGCCCTGATTTCTTCTGCAAGCTCCTGGCGATTTCTTTCACTAACAAGTTGCGGTGTGACCGAGGACACAAGAATGAGGGTAAAAATAAACCAAAAAAGCTTTTTAACTGTCGATGCCCTAAGACCTTCCTTTTTTATTTCAAAGTAATCTTTAGCTGTAAAATCATAGGTGCCACTGTGAAGGTCCGAGGCGGTCGCAAGTCTTACATCTTCTGCCGCCACCTCATTTTTCATTGAATTGAACCTCCATAATATTTTCAGAAGGCTCTCTAACCTCTAATAGATCATCGACATTTTGCTCACTAGCTAAGAGGTTAAACCTGCACCGCTTAGAACCAACAAAAACAAACATGTTTGTTTTAGCCAAAGGCGATAATGCTTTTATAAAAATATCATTCTGCACGCGCTTAAAATCAAAAGATCCGTCGCCAGGCACAAGTTCCTTAGGATTTTCTAAAAAACTAAGTGCCGTAACTTTTTTCATTGAGACGCGTACAGTATTTTTTGCTGAATCACACGAGATGGTTTTATTTTGAATCTTTTTGAGACTCGCATTCGCCGTTTGATCAAGTGATAGAATCAAATATAAAAATGTAGCGCCAATGATTAACTGGTACATCCAGTAGAGAGCTTTTTTGTGCCTATTCATTTTTTTACCTCGTTTTCCACAAGTTTTAATTCTGATAAAATTAAACCGTAGGGATTATCTTCGGTTCTTCTGGCTTCAAATAGTTTTGCTTCGACTTCAAACCCCAAAGCTGTGCTGATAGCTCCGATCTTTAAAAGCCTAGTAAGACGCGCTTTAAATTCTCCGCTTGAATGCAGATCAATTTGATCCACAAATACAATTTGAGAAATATTTCTAGAAGCGAGTTCTTTAAGTTCTCTTTTTTTGATGTCGACTTGAGCCTCAGTCATAAGGCTCGGCTTATCGCGGTCAGTGTTAAATCTGGCAGCCATCGCTTCTTTGATGAAACTTTCTGTCTCTGCTTTAGTGGGCGTCGATGATTTGGCCTGCAGAACCTTAGACTCACACGCCCTTTCAATAATCAGAGGGTCTCGAAAGACCAAATAAATTGTCGATGAAAAAAGCAGTGTCGAAATAACAGCAAGCCATGTAATGATCAGCCATAGTTTTTTCGCAGCATTTTCGCCTGCATAAATTGCGTTTACGAATTTCAAATTTTAACTCCTTTTATTTTGGAAATTTCTGTATTTATAAGAACCAAGATGCGAAGACGTGCTT
>JAYUEN010000293.1:0-1436 GCA_043739185.1 Bdellovibrionales bacterium | reverse complement strand
GGCCTTTGAACTGCCTATCCTCGCACCCAGCATTTGATGAGATTTTTCGAATTGCATAACAATTTTAGGTTTTTAATGTGTTTATCTCAAATTGAGACAATCAGTATCTGAATAGAACGAGCTGACCGGCCTCGATCTTGCTGGGTAGTTCTGTAAGAGGTGATTGTGAAGTTAAATATGCCGATTTCTCTAAAACCATCAATGTCGGGCAAAGTTTTTATATTTATCATTGCTTCGACGATCTCATCTTTGGGCTACGCCGGTGAGTGGGTACGTATTTCTCCCACTGCGGTATCTTTTTCAGGCCAGATTGAAAAAGACGAACTCAGTCGATTTTTAAAAGTTTATAAGCCCACAGACGAAACTCTCACTCTAAATTCCTCAGGTGGGCATATGGGCGCCGCACTTGATATTGGAAGCCTTCTCATTAAGAATAAAAATCTTGCCGTTGTCGTTCAAGGCATGTGCGCTTCGTCTTGCGCAAACTATTTATTCCTTGCAGGCCATGCAAAAAAAATTGATCACGGCATTGTGGGATTTCACGGAAACTGGAAAGCGATGGTTGCTACTGATAAATTCAAAAAGGAAGCTCAATCGATAGCTCCTGAGCAACGCTACGATATCCTAGCTTACCATGGGCAAAAGGTTCGACAAGAATCTGACTTTTTTTCTAAGGCTGGAGTTGATCAATCACTTTTTGATAAAACCCAGAAGGAAAATGACGATGGTCTCTATGACATTTATGTACCAGGGCCAAATATATTCGAAAAATACGGAATTCACGATGTCATTGGCGCTCAAGATATGAGCGTAATGAAAGAATGGGCAGGAACAAAAGTTCTTTTCGATAGTGGACCTTCCGCGCAACTCAAAGATGCCCTACCAACAGCGAAAACGACATCCGGCAGCCCGGGAGCAAGGTGAATTTTAACCCTGCTCTTTGATTGGCGATGGCCGGAAATGCGAAATCAACTGATCGCCTTGTCTTTGAGATCCTTAATTGAAAAATGGCGCCAGCTAAACTGCGCGCCATTTTTATTTGTAACAAGGGTTATGTGATCACTTTCAAAATCAGTTGCAATCAAGATTAATATTTTTACTTGTTAAGTAGCTTTTAATTTCAGAATTAAAAGCATTGCATAAAATTGATTCGGCCTGTTTTCTTGAATCAGTATCGAGATATTTTAAAATATTCTCAATTAAAGGTGTGTCTTTAATTGCAAAATCTACTATTGATTTGGTTGTCGTGAAGTAACCTTTGGGACTTACTTCGCCAAGGGTTTTATACCAATCGAGAGTATCGCCAATATCGCGTTGATCACAGTTTGGAGTCCAGTTCGGCCCGGTCAACTGAGAGTCGCCACAAAAATTATAATTTTTGTCTGGAAGTTTGCCTTTATATACGAGATCTCACCTCATTTAAAAGGTAATCATTG
>JAYUEN010000292.1:0-1447 GCA_043739185.1 Bdellovibrionales bacterium | reverse complement strand
TCAGCAACTAAGATACTTTTGCATTTCATGTTATTCTCCTCCAGGAGCCCCATCACTTAACATTCCTGAACGAATATTGGGAGTATTTTCATCATTATTTCTAAAGAAAAATTGTTTTGAAATGGCTTCAAAAAAACTCAGCCAATTGGGGCAAAAAATCTGTGAATGTGGCTCATTTTTTAAATTTTTTCACATTTGGACTATAAGAACCAATTAAGAAGCAATTCAAGAGATTGTTTACGGCACTTCAATTGCTAATCAAAAGAAGGCGTTCGATATTTTATTTTAACAAAGGGGAGTTAAAGGATGTCTTTTTCTAAAGAAGCATATCTTGTGGTATTTGTGATTTTGGTATTTAATGCGTTTGCCTTTTCGCAAGTCTCGCGTTTGACTGCTCCACAAGATGCTCAAATTACTGAAATTTTAAAAACTGTCAACGGAGCCGAAATTGAAGCCGCTCAGCTAGCATCAAAATCCACTAATAAAGTGGTGAGAGATTTTGCTAAGCATATGATTCTGGCTCACGAAGGATCGAACAAAGAAATCACAAGTTTAGAAAAAGACAACAAAATGAGCGATCGTAATAGCCAGACCAGTGAAAAATTGAAGATCGATACCGGCAATCAATTTGCAACCCTCAAAAAATTGAGCGGAACTGAGCTTGACCGCACCTACATCACGGATCAGGTTAAAGACCACAGTGACGTCCTCGAGATGATTGATAAAACACTTATTCCAAACGCTAAAAATCGCGAGCTTAAGTCTTTGCTGACCAAAACTCGAGATGCGGTCGCTTCTCATTTGGATATGGCAAAAAAAGTACAATCGGAACTTTAGACAACCTTTAGTGGGACCCGTGCGAATACCTTTGGCAGTAGAATTTGACTATACCCAAATAAGCGACATCAGAAATAGCATAAATGCCAAAGTCAGGACGTCCGGTGAAAATTTTGATTTATTCAAATTTTTGTGTCCTTTCTTAAAAGACGAGAACTCTGCGATTTTAAAGACGCTTGGCATTTGAATGTACCTCGAGTGATTTGTTTTTTTGATAGTTAGAGCAATGTTTGTGCCCGGTGGCTTGAACCTCTAAGAAATGAGGCGAGGTTACAGAGAATCAGGTATGTAAGAATTATCAAGCAAGGTCTGAAAATTTCTCAAATCCTTAGTTTTTCATTAAGTTAATAAGTGCCTTAGTTCCCTTAGACGGAAAGGTCGACTGTCGCATGACAAACTTTAAAGCAAACTCAAAATTTTCGTTTGGAAATAGTGACTTGAGCTTGCCGCTTCGAAGTTCTTTTTCAATCATGAAGTCAGGTAGGAGTGCCACCCCAACGCCAGAAAGCGCTAATGATTTTTGAGTGGTAAAATTGTTGGTCGACAAAACTCTCGATAGGTTTTTGTTTTCGGTAGCAAGTTGTCTCACGAGTGGAATGTGCTTGGCTCT
>JAYUEN010000291.1:0-1447 GCA_043739185.1 Bdellovibrionales bacterium | reverse complement strand
TAACCGAAATTTACAAAATTATCGATCCTATTTTGTCGCCGCTTTTTGCGAAAGTACCAGATGCCGAAAATATTGGTATATACAATCCTCAGCAGACTCAAATACTGGTCGAATTGAAACCTGAAGCCATTGCTGCAAGCGGGGTGATGCCCACAGAACTTGCCAATTCAATTCGGTCTAGCTTAGAAGGCTTTGGCGCGGGATCAGTAACCGTCGGTACAAATGGTCTACGAATCGCATTTCCTCAGTCGGTAACGAATCTCTCTGAAATGAAACAAATTTCTGTGATGGTCAAAGACGGGAGAAGACTCTTGTTAGGCGATCTCGCGCGAATTGATTTTGCGATGCCAGTCGATACCAGCCAAATTTTTAAAACCAGCGGTGCCTCGAGCGTGATTTTGTGGGCAGACCCAAAATCTGGTGGCAATATTAAAAATATGGCCGAAGACGTGCTCCGGCTGATCGAATCCAAAAGAAAACAATTGCCTGAAGATATTCAGTACAAGGCCTTGGTTGATCCTTCTGAATTTATTCGCTCGGCAGTGGGCAATGTGAGCAAAGAAGTGGGGGTCGCAGCCTTTCTCGCGGTGCTTATTTTGTTTTTATTTGTGGGAAATTTAAAGAATGTGATCACCGCAGCCATTGAAATTCCACTTTCGATGGTGCTGGCGTTTATCATGATGAAGATATCAGGAATGAATTTGAATCTCATTTCGCTAGGAGGCTTGGCTCTTTCTGCAGGAATGAATGTCGATGCGTCGGTCGTCGTCATGGAGAATATTTTTAGACATTTCGAAAATATAAAAAGTGATATTTCATTTGAGGCCCGCTTGAGCATCGTAATTGAAGCTGTGAGTGAGGTAAAGTTTTCAGTTATTGCCTCTACCATTGCCTCCTTGGTGGTCTTTTTGCCACTTGCTTTTACCAGTGATCTTTCTTATGCAGTCCTCGGAGATTTGGCAAAGGCTGTGGTTTTCTCGCACGGCTTTTCTGCTATTGTCGCACTTATTCTTGTGCCAACTATACGTCTTCAGCTGATGAGTCGAGGTGCTTTTCATGATAAGCCCTCGCTATTAGATTCGTCTTTGCGTAAGCTTGAAAACCTCTATGCAAGAAGTCTGCAATTATTCTTAGAAAAAACCAGGCTTAAAAATTTAGTTTATGCGAGCCTTGTTGTTGTTTTGGCCTTGCTCATTGTTTTTGTCATTCCGAGACTCGATAAAGAAATTATTGGTAAACCTGATACAGACTGGTTAATGCTTGGAATGTCGACGCGCGGAAATACCCTAACAAAGCAAATGGAATCTCAGACCGAAATGGTCGAAAGTGAATTGCTTAAGAAATTGGGTGATCATATTTCTTATACTTTCACGCAAATCAATGGCACCAATAATTCCTTTATAATGGCAAGGTTAAAAGACAAATCTGAAATAAATAGCCTCTGGAA
>JAYUEN010000290.1:0-1448 GCA_043739185.1 Bdellovibrionales bacterium | reverse complement strand
TCAAGCCGCCCCACAGAACGATTAGGCTTCAATTCGAGTTCTTTAGTATGGTCGTCAATTGATTTCTGGTAATCGCCTTTTCTGAAATAAGCCTTGCCCCGCCCATAGTAAGCATCTACAGCCGTTGGCTGGAGCACAATAATTTTACTGTAATCGGCAATCGCCGCGTCGAAATTGCCTTCGACCATATTCTTTTCGGCGCGGTTAAAGAGAGCTTCTGTCAACGGATTTTTCTTTTCCTGAGCGAAACCCGCTGCGCTGATAAAAACCATACCTAGCGCGGTAAGAATCACTATCATCCCGAATCTGTTTTTCAAATTATCGTCCATTTCGACGCCGCTCCTTTTTTTATCGACTTTATGTCTATAGCATTGGTATTTTGCATCCTAACTCCGCAGCTTCATTGTTGATTGTTGTTCGCATAGATTCATTTTCTTCAGCGTGCGTTTTGGTAGCTAAAATAATGTCTTTAAGTTCGCTTATTTCAGGGTGCTGGTTTTATTGCCTGTCCATAGTTCAAACTAATTTACAGCCTGTGAATCTTTCACTGTTTGCAGATGGCTTTGCAGCGCTAAAGCTCGGTCTTTGTAGGCTTTCATAATCTCAATAATTCTGACCGAAATGTAGCCCGTTCCTCTGCCCGGATATAAGTTGGCAATCAAGTTTTCTTCTTCTTCCTGATACTTATGCCACGCAGTTTGCCCGGCTTCGAGTGTCTTTTTTAATTCCGGCGATAATTTTTTCAGCAAAACCGCATATGTGACTTCGACCTTATTTTGCCATGCCTGGGACGCCACGCTGTAACATTTCGCCCGTGGCATGGTAGCGTGAGTTTTTTTCAAACATTGGACTTGCGCTACGTCGATCGGATTTTTGACCGCATTTTCGTCTTGCGCGAAACTCGTCGCCACACAGCCTAAAACCATGCCGATTGCGGCAAACATTATCATCATTCGCAATTTGTTTTTCATGCTATTTTTTTTCAACACCCTTGTGTTGGATTGAATTTAATTTTATCTTTCGGGGCTAGATCAATGTTAACAATACCTACACACAGCCATTTCCTTTAAATTGGGTGCTGGCTTATCCGATACGCGTGACGGCAAGTAAATTTTGCCCTTCACCTCTAAACGCAAGAAAACTTGGTTTTAGAGGTCAAAAGTTGAAAATTTATCGCATTTAATATTTCTTGCATTAGATCCGTCGAAAGCTGCAATTAATCAGGATCAGACGCTTTTACGCGTAAAAGCTCGGCGACGCTCCATGCCTGGGCCGCGCAGCCGCGCGGAAAATGTGGGTAATCGGCGTCGAAGATCTCCGCAACTTGGCCGACCATCGCTTCAGTTAAGTGATCCGTCAAGCCTAAAGTGAAATCGCGTGCGCGCTTTTTCGCCGCCGCATCGCTCGAATACACTTTCCTATAGGCATCGACAAACGCCCCGATCAGC
>JAYUEN010000289.1:0-1449 GCA_043739185.1 Bdellovibrionales bacterium | reverse complement strand
AGGAGCCTAGATCTGAGGATCAAGAGACTTCTAATGAGGATGCAAATAAGAAAAAGCCTAAGAAGCAGAAAGTTCAATTGCCGAGCCTTAGATATCCGAATGCCTCAATCATTGAAAGGCATGTTGAACTCGGCGTTTTGCCAGACTGTAAATGTTGTGGATCTCAGATGAAGGACTCTGGCATGACAGAGGATTCAGAGTTTTTAACAGTAGTTCCGAATCAGTTTCTGGTAGTGCAACAAAAACGTCATAAATATAGCTGCAGTAAATGTTACGGTGATATTAAGACGGCACCAGCGCCACCAACGATAAAGCCAGGATCCTCTTATAGCGACGAAATGAAAGTTGATGTGGCACTTGGCAAGTATTGTGATTTGATTCCAACTGAAAGATATTCATCAATTGCGGGTCGCGCGGGACTTTCAGATTTGCCGCCACAAAGCCTCATTGAGTCGACTCATCAATTAGCTGACTTTGTAAAGGGTGCTTATGACAGATCAAGAGCTGAAGCACTTTTAAGCAAGCTTCTTCATGCTGATGAGACTCCTCACAGAATGCTTGAAGGTGATAAGAAGATGAACTGGTATTTGTGGGGATTCTCAACGCCAAGAGTTTGTTTTTTTGAAATCCATGACACCAGATCTGGTGATGTAGCCTCAAATATTTTAAATCTATCGAAGTGTGAATATTTAGTCAGTGATGTTTACTCAGGCTATGGCAAGGCAGTAAGAGTGGCCAATGAGCTGCGTAAAGAATTGGGCTTGCCATTGATATTGAATGTTTATTGTAACGCTCATAGCAGGAGAAAGTTTAAAGAATCAGACGCCTTCCCAGAAGAAGCTCAATACTTTATAGATAAATATAAAGAAATTTATCGCCTTGAAGGCGAAGCCAAGGGAAAACCCCCAAATGAAATCTTAGATTATCGCAAACAGATGGACCCTATTTTTGAAGAAATGAAAGTCAGAGCTATGGCTAATATTGCTGGCTACTCTTCAAAGAGTTCAATTGGCAAGGCGATGTCATATTTTTTAGAAAATTATATAGGTCTCACGCATTTTTTAAAAATATCAGAGCTGCCAATTGATAATAATCCCCAAGAGCGTTTGATGAGAAACCCAGTTATAGGCAGAAAAACGTGGTATGGCACTCACTCCAAGCGCGGAGCTGAGACGGCTGCAATATTATTTACTCTGGTTGAGTCTTGCAAACTTGTCGGAGTCAATCCGAGAGAATACTTTAAAAATCTAGTCCAAGATCTCCATAAGGGCAAAGACCCCTACACTCCTTGGGATTTCAAAGAGTTATCAAAAATTCACTGATTCCAAACGTGGCATGTAGACGATTTACTTCGCATCGCTGGCCGAGTGGTTTTGTTTGTCCAAAGTGTTTTAACGAAAAGGGCTGGTGGCTCTCAAGTCACGGGCGCTTTGAATGCTCAAAATGTCA
>JAYUEN010000288.1:0-4555 GCA_043739185.1 Bdellovibrionales bacterium | reverse complement strand
GCCATGCGCTTAAGAACGAAATGATTGTCGCAAAAGTGATCGTTACGATGACTAGTACAGGATCTACTTTGGCAGGTATGGTTGAGTCGTAGTAAATATCTGGCAGAATTGGTAAAGGATAATGATCGATCAAAACACAAACAATAATTCCGATAAAGAGACCGCCAAAAAGGCCAATTGAAGAAAGGGTTAATCCCAACTTTAAAAATAGCATACGGGTTGATTTTTTTGAAAGGCCCATGGCCATCAGAACGCCTATATCCTTTCGTTTTTGAGTGAGTAATAAAACCAAAACTGTGACTATTGAAAAACTCGCAATCAGAGCACTCAGACTTAAGAAGGCTCCCATTGCTAGTTTTTCCATGCGAAGTGCATAAAACAAAGTTGAGTTTCGATCACGCCACGAAGCTACCTTTGCACCCTGGCTCTCTAAAGAACTCTTGAGCTCTTGAAATTCGTCGGGATTGGGAATACGAATTTCGATTCCGGACTCTTTACTTGCCGAATACTTCAAATGAGAAAAACTCTTATCACGAGCATAATATATAAATTTCGAATCAATTTCTGGAATATTAGTAGAGATTGTGGTTTTAACCTTTAACTTTTCGATTTTGGGAACTTCAGACTTTGGCAAGAGTAAAGTTTCAGGCGAAATGGCGACGATGATATCACCTTCAAATATTCCTAAGCTATGAGCAAGATCAACTCCAATTACGACTTCGTCTTCTGCAAGGTCAACGGTTTCATCTGCAACCTTTGTAACCAAATCTTCAGTCTTCTTTAAAGCCCGTCTTTGATTGTCGGCTTTATGAACCTCATCAAAGATATGCTTTAAACTTTCTTTTTCAACAGACCTTGCCACTGCTCCGCCATAAAGACCCTCAGCGGTACGCACGATGATATCTTGAGATTCATAGGTTTCAACTTGCAAGGATTTATCAACTTTGAGTTTCTGATAGATGGGGTCCGCTTCAATTTCTGATATTTGATGTTTATCTTTGAGTGTAACGACGAGATGGGGCTCAACCGCCAATAGCCGATTTTTAATGCTGGCATTGAAGCCATTCATTACAGATAGGACAATAACAAGGGACATGACCCCAATACCAACGCCAAGAATACAAAGCCAGGCCACAATGCGAACTGTGCTGCCCGCTCTTCTTGACAATAAATAATGACGAAACAAATCCCATGCTAGCATTGGGAAGTATTATGTAACGATTATTCTGCCTTTAACAAGGATAAATCGGTGACAAGCTATTTTTTGAGGTGCATCCATTTGAGAAGTGTCTGAAAGCTCGATCGCGTGCTTTTTGCTTTTGGGCGTTCAGAACCCACTGAAACTCTCGCTTTTTGACTCAATACTGAAATCAGATGTTGCTGCTCAGAAGAATCGAGCTCAGCAACAAATTCTAAAAGGCGCGTGGCCTGCTCAAGGGATCCTTTTTGCGGTTGTTGGTCAAACTCAATCACCTCACTTGGATTCTCGCCCTGAATTTCATTCTCAATAATCACTCCCGTGCGAACCCCGTCAAAAATACTCCACTCAACAACTTGACCGAAAAAACTAAGCTGATATTTGATAATTTCTTGAGAACTCTTAACTTTTTTACGATTCACATCTGTCCAGATGAAAAGATCGGCATCTCGATCCGATTGAAACCACCTGCTCTGCAAATTAGAATCTTCGGTTTCGATATAATCGACTGCAACTTCTTTCAAACTCTCACCCAGGGCTCTCGGATCAAAGAGTCTTGGTACTTTCTTCCATATCTCAACGGCTTTTTCAGCACCCATACTTACTCTTTCGGTTTATTCGTTATTCCCGAGGCGGGCATGCGATCTCTGGCTTCATCTTCTTTTACTTCTTTAACATTACTTCTCAATATAAATGATTTTTGCAGCGCTTTGAGCGTGATAACGGTTTCATTTAATGCCTCAATTGCACGGCGGCTTGCGTGCGGAATTTCAGGTGCAATTTCTTGTAAAACAGGAGTTAACGCCTGCATTTGATCTGTTAATTTTGCCATATTGTGAGCGATCTTGGTAAAGTCTTCGGCCAGAGCTGGGCCTTTTTCAGTTAAATACGGAAGTGCCTTATTAAGTTGAGTTGTGAGCTCTACCAAATTATTAATGGCCACGACCAATTGCTGTTTTTTATTGAGTTCTTTGAGCAATACATTCGCTTGGCCACTCATCTGCGACATATTTAAAACCAATGGATTTAGCTCAACAAACATTTTCACAAAGGCATCGAGATGTTTTTGATCCATGATGGTCTCAGCAACCGACTTCAGATTCTCAGAAATTTTCCCCATTGAAGAAATATAGGGCCCTAATTTGCGGCCACTCAAAAGATCCATGAAGTCTATGCTTTCGCGCACTTGAACCAGCGCACCTTCTTTGATGAGACGACTCTGTTCGCTACCGCTTGAGAGATCTATGACTTTTTCTCCAATGATAAAGGGTCGAATCAATTGTACGGAAGAGTCCTCATGAACTCTGGCAAAATACTTTTCAGATATTTGAAAATGAACTTCAACAACAGTATTTGATTTCAATTCGATATCATCAACGCTTCCTATACGAAGACCTGACATTTCTACCTGAGTACCGACATGAATTCCGTCGGCTGAATCTAATTGTGTCATCAGTCCTCGTTTGGATTCAAACCATCCCTTTTTTACTGCGACGCCAATTCCAAATGCGACCCCGCCCAAAACAGCCGAGATCACGAAAAATCCGGCGACTCTTTCAAATTTATTAAATTTAATGATCACGCCGTCCTCTTTAAATCTTCACTTTGAAGAATTCTTGATTCTTTTATTGCAATTGATTTTCCGCCGAGCATCTTCACAAATCTTTCATATCGAGTAGAGTAAAAAACATGTCTCAGCCCAAATGATTTGCGATGCTCATATATCAATTCAACAATATTTTTTCCTTGCTCATCATCGAGCCCGACAAAAGGATCATCAAGAACCAGCATTTCAGGATTTAAAATAAAACTGCGCGCCACTACAGTGGCTTTTCTCATCGCCCCTGATACGGATGCAGGCCTCTGCTTTTCATGGCCCATAATTTTAAAGGCCTCTAGCAGTTTCGAAACCCTTTTTTCGGCTTCGGCGGGCCCTGCAAGGCGATGATACAAAAGTGGAATGAGCAAATTGTCCTTGAGTGTGCGATTGGCAAGCAAGCCACCATAGTCAAACGAATAGCCGATATGAAGGCGGTAAGGTAAAAACTCTTCAAAGCTCATATCCAATACGTTTTTGTCATTGATGAAATAAGCACCTTTATCTGGAACCAATAAACCCGCAATGATCTTCATTAGGGAACTGCGCCCTGATCCCATAGCGCCTTCAAGCAAATAATTATCATCGAGTTTAAAATTAAAGCTGAGATTATTAAAAATCATTTTTGTACTGGCACTGACATCATCGTTTGAGCGAAAGTTTAAACCAATATCTCGAAGTTCAAGCTTATCCATCGATTGAAATTGGGATTTTGTTTTGCGCAAATCGCTGATTCTTTCATTGAGATTTCGAATCATATAATCCCCAATGAAACGAGCTTGCTTAAGTAAAACAAAGTCGTAACAATTAAATTAAATCCGGTAACATATATGATGCTATTGACCACGGCTTTTGTTGTCACCTGCGGAACTTCATGGGCCGATTGCTTCACCAGCATTCCTTGATAACAGCAAACGACAAAAATTATCATTCCGCTAAAAGAGTTCTTCAGTAAAAAGATCTCAACATCTTCAATGGTAAATGCTTGGGCTAAAGATTCTGTATAAAAAGAAATCGGCATATCTTGCATAAAACGGGTCACCAAATAACCACCAATCAATGCAATCACATTGAAATAAAATGCCAGACATAAAACCGAAAGCACACCGCCTAAGATTCTAGGAAAAACAATATAACTCAAGGGATTGATCCCAACGCTTTCAAGCGCTTCCATCTCACGATTGGCCCGCATATTACCAATCTCACTTGAAACGGCAGTACCACTTCGAGCAATGACAATGAGAGCGGTCATCAAGGGCCCAAGCTCTCTTACGATGATCATCACCATAAGATTTCCGACAAGGGCGGCATTGCCAATCAAATTAAGTTGCGCAGTACTCTGCAAAATAATAATCGCGCCACTTGCGAGCGCTAAAACCGTAATAAGAGGCATTGCCTCCCAACCGGTAAAGTAAATTTGCGCACTGACCACTGAAAAAATTGAACGCAATCCCTGGGCTTGATCAAAAAGAGCTGCACGAAATGCAAGATACACCATTTGCAATACATTCAAGGTGTAAATGATGGAGCGAAAGAGGCGCGTTCCAATGTGATCGAAGTAATTAAAAAGGCCAATCATATATGGTGTTTTCGGTAAATTTGCCCAAAAACCCAATAGGCCACTTGCTTATCTAGTCGTGGCTAAAGCCTTGTCATCCGATTGGCAAGTGGTCTAATCAAAACTTGGACTAGTAAGCCCAAAGAGAATAAAAAATACACTTTAATACTTCAAGACTAAGATCATAAAAATTTGGTTCAAT
>JAYUEN010000287.1:0-13711 GCA_043739185.1 Bdellovibrionales bacterium | reverse complement strand
TTGGGTACGGATCCAACTGGTCTTAATAACCTCTATCGAGATTTACAACCTCAAAGAATGCTGTTTTATTTAACTAAGTAATTTTAGTTTAAATTTTTTTCGAAAGCGCCTACCAAGGCGCTTTTTTTTGCAAGATTAAATATCCAAACCTGCTGAATACGACAATTGATATTGATGAACTTCAATGGCTTTCATGGCCGCAGAATTTGCATTTTGCGTTTGCGAGAAAGCATTGAAACTAAAGCCGCGATACCCGAGATTAATTCCGTACGCACTAAACGAGGCCGGCAAATCTGCACTATAAGGATCGCCTTCACAAGCAGGCCATTGATCTGCTGGGTTTGGTGTCGAAAAGCCTTTACAGTGATTTGAAACTTCACCCATATAAAGTGCATAGGGCGCAATTAGATAGTGATTGAGGCGCCACTTAAGCTGTAAACCCGCCATAACTCCTGTCACTTTTGGCTCTGCCGTATAATCGGGACTGATATATGAAATATAAGGAGCGTCGACGTGAAAGCGACTCTTGAGGGACATCCAAGTAGGACCTACGAAAACTCCAGCTGCAAAAGGAGATCTGCCTTCACCAATAAAACGATAGCTTATGCCAGCGACCGCTGCCATCGACTGCACCTTCATTTCCCGAAAATATGTAATGCTTGTGCCATCTGAACTGGTGACTGCAATTTCACCGTCCATTTGACTAGCAACAAAGAGTCCAAAAAAACTAAAGTTACCGAAAGTGCGAGAGGAAAATCCGATACCGGCCGCCTTGCCATAAAAATTTCCGCTATAGCCGCTGGCACCGCCATTACTTGAGTCGATAGCTTTGCCGGTGAGATATCCACCCTGAAAAATAAAAACGAGGCCAGTATTAGACTCTAAGCTTGGCAGGGGCGGTGCCCCCAAAATCGACTGCGTACTTGAAATTGAAACCCGTGCCCCAGTTAAGACATCAATTGAAGAAGCCTCAGCTGCAGCAGCACCAAACAAAATAATCAAGGAAATGAGATGATTCACAGACGCAATACTTAGTCAAAACCAGCATAAACTCAACAGTCGAGTTAAGAAACGCGTTTTCGGGCCTCAGATTTTGAAGGCTGATTTTTGTTCTGAGATTTCAAATTATAGTTTTTGATTGTTTTAGGTCGAAAGGGCTTTGGCTTCGAACTATTCAGCCAACAAAATAATCGATAGGCTAGATAAATAGTCCCGACAATGGCAAGTACCGAAAATAGTACAATTTTAAATTGCTTTAGATAACCCAACATAACTTCGCCATAAATTGCCACTAAAATAACTTGAGTTGGAACTGAAATGAGAGCTGCAGTTCCGTCAATGAGCAAAAACTTCCAATAAGGTATTCTCATTACTCCGCAACTCAAATGCCCCGGAAATCGAATGCCAGGAGTAAAGCGAAAAATTCCACAAGCCCAGGCGCCGTATTTTCGTCGCAACTCTCCGAGTTTGGGGTTTTGCCTAGGATCAACATATTTGCCAAAACGTTTTGACTTTGCAATTCGTTGGCCGAAGACCCGCCCGAGAACAAAAACCACCATATCGCTAAATAGTACCGAGGCCAAACAGACGATCGCAAGTGTTGTCGTATCAACGACGGCCGCGCCTGCATGAGGCACAGGATAAAGATCAGGGCGACTTCCGGCATAAGCAATGAGTCCCGAAGTTACCAAAACAATTTCTTCTGGAATGGGCAGCCCAAAACCACTCAATAGCATAAAGAGAAAAATCAAGCCGTAGAGTTCAAGCGGATAATAGGCAAAGCCTGAAAGCCAATTTACAATTTGATGTTCAGTGCCGCCTAGTTGAAGCAAAACTTCGTTCTCCTTTGCTTAGTATCCAATCGGTTTTTTGTTAGTCCTTCAGAAGATAAATGTGAGAATTCTCGTTTTGAGTCAATTGAGAAGCATTCGCCTAGACTAGCATTCATCAAAACTTAAAGCAGCTCAAAGCGCGGCCAATCATTTCTTCAGCTGGAGACGGCGCAATTTGCTTCTCGATTGCGCCGACGGCATTTCATTCTTAGGCGCTAAAATCTGCCTTTGAGGGCGGCAATGGCATCGGCTAGATTATTGGTCATTTCGGCATCTCGAATGACACCTTGTTTTTTAAGTTTTTCGCGCATATCGGGCGCCATTGAGCAAATTTGCAAAGAATGAGTTTTGCGAATTTCTTTTTGCATGGTTGCAAGCACCGGGATGGCATCCATTGAAATACGTTTAGTATCTCTAAAATACAGAATCACAAATTTGACATCCTTAATGGCAATCAATTCAGCATTACATTTTTCAAGTGTTTTAATAGAGGCATCATTCATTTCGCCGACAAAGGTAACAACCAAAATAGGTCCCTTAGAGGATAAAAAATATTGTAAATTAAGCTCTTCAGTTTGTTCTGACATAGTTAAAAGAATAAACTTTTTTCTTCGAAAGTGCCAGCCAGCTTTTCGTAATTCAACGCGGCAGAACCAAGCCGTTCGGGCTAAAGCTGTGCTGTGATTTGAATAATGCCGTGGCCGCATTCGACCAATTTGCGAGGGCCAGCCAATGCCACAAATCTCTCACGCAATTCTAATTTTAAATTTGAATACTCAGACGCCGTAAGTAAAGCAGGACCATAAAAAGTCATATAGTAATGAACAGCTATATCAATTGGTTCGAAGACACTCATTGAAATGGCTTGAACATTTAGACTTTTGGCGGTCGAAAAGAGTTTTCGTAGTCCCTCTTCATTTCGAGTGCGTTCATCTCCGATTTGCCAAAGGAACTCCATGGACTCTTTCTTAAGATTTCGTGCAGAGAGCTCTCTGAAAATATCACTAGCAGGAAATTTAAATCCTCCACCGGAAACAACCGCCGAAAACGTCCCGTTGGGTTTTAGCACACGCTTTACTTCCGAAATGACTTCTTCAATTGAATCCATCAACATAAAGGCCATATGGCAGAGTACAAAATCCATTGAGGAATTTGAAAATGCTAAGCTTTGCGTTCTGCCCAAATGAAGTTGAGCTCGACCATGCAATCTTTTTTCAGCTGCGGCGAGCTCCGCTTCACTCATATCAATTCCGAAAAGTTCAATGCCTTTAATTTTACGTTGAGCAATTTGTTCCAATAAAAATCCATCGCCACAGGCAATATCTAAAACGGATAGACATTCTAAATCATGAGGAATGAGTTGCGACAGAAGGCCATAGGATGTTCTTCCTTGTTCATCCTCTGCCCTTGACATAATTTCTGACGTACAACCCGGATGCTTTGCATGAAAACTCTTTAGAAATTCTTCGTGTTTAGACATATTTTATCCTACGTATGGCCTTAGCTTAAACAAAACTACCTGTTTGGATCAACCCATTAGTCAATCGTAACGCCCATTTTGGGCAGTTTCCTTTTGTCAGTGTCACTTTGTTGGTCAGGTAAAACTAAACAGACGCAGCCTTGGCTGGAGGCCATTTTGCACTCTAAAGGAGGGCTGACTTTCAGCCCTGGATAAAGGTTTTTTATGAGCTGGCTACGCAAATATTTTTTGATCTTTAGCTTTTCACTTTGTTTGGGCCTACCTACTTTTGCTAATCCATCTATCTGCTTGTCTCTTTTCACTCCAATTGAAAACTCCCGAATCCTCAGCGATCAGACTCGCACTTTTGATGAAGTTGCTCGTCGCATGATTCGAAAACTCAAATCTGAATCTGAAAAAGACCGTCTTGAAATTCATGCATGGATAAAAACACTCAAACAAAGACAAGCCTTGGGAGAGCAACTTTCGATCATGGAGCATACAACGCTTCAACTTGTAATTCGAACCAAGTTCCTCGACAGCACCTTAGGGCCTCAAATAACTCCTGAATTAACAGGCATATTCGAAAAGAGTTGGCAGAGCCTCACCGGAAAAAGTGAATCTCTTGAACTCATCATTGATAAGCCCCTACCAAAGCTTGTTTTGTTAAAAGAGACTATTGAAGTACAAAGATTTCATCTTCTGGTTTACAGAGCCGATCCGCTGACTTTGAAAATAGGTGATCCCGCCTTAATGAAATTTATCTATAAAGCTTGGCCCGTGGCCCTCATCGCAATAAGTTCAGCTTATACGGGTGCTGCAGTTCTTGCCGGAATTGCAAAGGGCTATTATTTTTCAGCGTTCGCTGAATATGCTTTGCATCGCTGGGTAGCCCATGCTTCTCCTCAATCTCAAATCGAAATTGAAAATTCGGGGATATATTTGAAACCCGAGGACAACCTCACCAGACCTCATCTCGCACATCATTTGATAAATTCACCGAGCAAAAACAATGATCCTCGAAACTATGCTCTAAAAGGCGCGGATGGAGCTTTAGATCCCGAAGCCCGCGAAGAAATTCTTCAGCAGCTTGAACGAATGGGAATTGTCGATCCTGAGGCACAGAGAACTTTTTTAGAACTCTCATCTAATGGGACCAAGCTTGCTCCGCGAGTTAACAAAGCTGGTTATTTGTTATTTGGTGTTTCCGGATTTGCTTTGGGGTGGTTAACCGGTGGAGCGCATTGGGGCCCAAGCGCAATTGCAATATCAATATTTGCAACTTCTTTTATTCACATTAACGAATACAATCATACCAATCTACATCGAACTCGCGCCGACATTATGAAGAGTGGCAACCGATTTGAAAAATGGTTTATCAATACATCCCTATTTAGGGCGGTCTCGCGCTTTCATTATTTGCACCATGTTCGTGCAAATACGAATTTCAGTGTGATGCCAAGTGGAATTGATCTTCTCTTAGGAACTGCTAGAGATCCCGATGTACTAGATATCTTGAATTTAATGGAAGCTGGATTTAGTTTTTAATCAATTCCGCAACTTTGAGAATGAGTGCGTGTCCTACAATGTGTGAAAACCCTGAGCTTTCATCGCGAGTAAGTTCGAGCAACTTATTTAACTAAATTTCCACCAAATGCAACGCTATTAAAACCCTCAGGCAAGAATATAATGTGAATATTTTCATCGGCACGTCCCGTTATTTCACCAACTACTTTGCATAACTTTTTAGATAGCTTTTCTTTCTCTACAAGTTCGGGCGTTTGGCGCAGAAGAACCGAAACAAATACGGGGCCGGTTTCAAATAAAACATTGCTTTCGGCGTATTGGTTCGTCGGAATAAACTTAATCTTTACCCATGTGTGTCCAGGAGCGGAGCCAAAAATCTCACCTGTAGAGTCTGCTAGTTTTTGAGCGAGATGATCTGTTGGTTCACCTCCGATGAATTCAAAATCTAAAATCGGCATAAAATAACCTAACACATGAGCTCCGCAAATTCATCAACCAATTCAGACGGCGCATTTGTTTATTGATCCTTCGGATTTTTTTTTCTAATATAAAAAAATGAAATCATTTTCTTTATATTTATCGTTTCTAGTTGTGTTCACATCTCATATTTCTCAAGCGGCAGAAAGGCCCAAACATCAGCAGTCCGCTATTTGTGGTGATGTTGACCTTCGTGAGTCACCAAAGATTGTTTGGTATGTTCCCAATGGAGGATTATCAATACATTTTTCAATTACCGAAGATGGAGAAAAGTCGAAAAAGTACGTAGTCGCAGGGGACTTATTAATCGCCGGCAAGGAGTCATCAAAAAGCATTTTTGCCTGCTATCTCAAAAGAGGGAAAACAATTGCCTCTGGTTGGATAAAAAAATCAGAACTCGAGAAATTCGAAATCCAAAGCTTTGGTTCATTTGAGGGCGAAGCCGATTCCAAAAAACTCGAATTATCCTACAATGCTTTGATGTCACTTTCGAAACGATTACCAGAACCCAAAATTTGGTCTGGCACATGGATAAATAGCATTTCTGATGAAGTAACAATTAAGAAACTTGGTACAAAATTACGTCTCAATACTACAGGCATAAAGGGTGCGATCGGAACCGGCAACGAAGACGAGGATTCAAGCGATCTTAAGCTAAAAGGATCACTAGCTGAAGTTCGAGCAAATTCGAAAAAAATCGATATTTGCGACATCGTTATATTAAACTTCAACAATGCCTTGCTTGCAACAAGCGGATCGCGATGTATGGGCAGTGGCGCTAATCATGAATACCCAGAGTTTTCTGGAGTCTATTGGAGGCAATGATAGAGGATCGTTTTCCTGCAACAAAACGTTGGTATGTGGCAGTAAGTGCTTATGGCGATGTTTGCTTGCGCGCCCTTGCTTTAGTTGCCGACGAACCAGCTTTCTCATTTGCCTTTTGAGTATAGCTTGCCAACGCAATTGAAATTTATTCAGGTCTTTAAAGTAAATAGGTATTTCTTCAAATAGCTGAATTGGATTCGTGGTATAAGTACGGAGTTTTTTTATTTCTTTTTGGAGGTAATTTATGAAAGCAAGAGTTTTGATTTTATCAATTTTATTTATTTCTAATAACATAATGGCTGCACCAGTATGCAGCCCTGGCTCCGGAGGAATGACATATACAGAAGGTAGTGACGGCGTAAGAGTGGTCTACCCTAGTTCCGGATGGACCTATACAGAAGGCCGTGACGGACGTCGGGTTGTTTATCCCACTTCCGGGTGGACCTACACGGAAGGCAACAGCAAACGCCGAGTTGTTTATCCCACTTCCGGATGGACCTATACAGAAGGCAGTGACGGACGCCGGGTTGTTTATCCCACTTCCGGGTGGACCTATACAGAGGGCAGCAATGGACGCCGAGTTGTCTATCCAACCTCTGGATGCCAAGATTTATGCTCGATTTACAAATTAAGACTTCCTAATTTAGGCAGCAGTGAGGTTGAACTGGTCCTATCTCAAATGGGACCCACCCCTTGCTCTGGCAATTGATCCTTTGATTAAATGGTTTTGGCGAATCGGCCGAATCATAAAAATTGTATAGAACCAGTACTATCAGCTTGACCAAAAGCCCCAGCTAACAGTAGCAGGGGTCGCCCTATTGTCATTTCATTCTCAAATCCATAGCGGCTATCTCATCAAAGATTTTCGGGGTTATTTTTGTTTAGAATGAAGCCGACGAATTCAAGGATGTAGGTGTGCAGTAGGTTCAGGGCTCCGAGTTTGTGATTCCAATCCCGATTTTTTGTTGCTCGGCTTTTTAGGTAAGGTGATTTTGAAAATGCAGCCTTTTCCCGGAAGGTTTTCAACTTTGAGCGTTCCATGGTTCAGATCAATCGCTCGTCGGGCGATTGTGAGTCCTAGTCCTAAGCCTTCACGATTCTCATTTTGTTGCTCAAATGGTTTAAAAAGCTCGGTCTCTGCGTTAGGCGAAAGACCACCACACTCATCTTCCACTTCAACGACAATACTCTCTCCGACCAACTTGGCTCGGACCTGAATTTTACCGCCATCGTGTGTATACTTGAGCGCGTTCTGAATAAGATTGGATAAGGCAGAGTGAAAGAGTTGTTGATCGGCTTCAATCACTAAAGCAGGATCAACGCGAATATCCAGAGTTTGGTTTCGTGACCGAGCCTCGATCTTTGCGGTAAGAGCAATTTGATCTACTATCAGTAACAGATTGCCGGGTTCCGTATTAATCTTTGGATCAACTTTTAGTCTTACCTCGGTTAACGACCGATCAATGAGTTGGTCGAGACGTTTCAAGCCCCTTTCGAGTATTTGGCCCGTGGTTCCGCCAGCAGTCACCGTTCCATCCTTGACCAATTGGAAAGCCATGACGACTGTGTTGAGTGCGTTTCGCAATTCATGGGCTAAAAATCCGAGGTGCTCGATCTCCCGGCTCGATTCTTTGCTACTTTGGTGTTTTTCATACTCGGTAACCGCACTTGCAATCGCGACATCTAAACATTGATTCAAATCATGAAATTCCGTCGTAGTGATCCGGGCCTTTTTCGTTGTTGCGAGTTCAGAGATCGACTGGCACATGGCTCCATATGCATGAACAACGTGAGAAAGCGTATAACCTAGACGCAGTAATTCGACTCCATGGTTGCCAGCTGACTTCGCTAACCCTACCTCATCTGCGCGGCCAGATGCAGCTGACATTGCTGGCTCGTCGGCGTCACGAGCGGCTTGAGCCATACCATCTTTATCGATCGTGTATTCTGGATGAATGCTTTGCTCAAGGCGAAGTTCAGTCATGAGTTGTTTATAGAAAATAGGAAGTCCCTGTTTGAGCCGCTCTGAACTGGGGCCGTCTCCCGCTAAGTCGCGTGCCTTCTTTTCAGTCATGCCCAAAATTTCTTTTTCGTTTTCCAGTAAAAACTCATGAAGCATGTTTGACTCATTCTTTTAGCGAAGTTTATTCCAGCACTAACTATGCGTTCGCCGTTCCGCTTAGCTTGTTTGCGGAGATGACCTGATCATCTCCAAGCGAAGTGATAAATAGTAACTAAAGTAAATTTGGTAAGTGTCACAACGACTTCCAAATGTGGAGAAAACAACCAATGACTTCACTTTTTTTTGCAATTCCCCAGCCTGAACTAAATGCCAGCTCCGTAGAGATGGCTCTATACCGGTAATAAAATGACCCATTATTCCTCTTTGACGAGTCATTGTCCCTCAAGACTTTGGCTCTCTAGTTGGCCCACAGATTGCGGGATTCTTTCCGAAAAATAAATGACGTTACTTAAAAATAATTTTTAAGTAACAGGAATCACATCTAAATCTTTCTGCTTAATCAAACGTAGGGAATCCGGAACGCACTTCAATAATGCGGACTCAAGTGCCTCGAGTAAATTGGCTTTGTATTGATCTCGCCTAGACACTAAGCCAATCTGCCGAGCAGGAATTGGTCTATCAAATGGAATGACTTTCACATGTGTTCCCAAGTTGTCTTTAGCAAGATCAGGAATCAGAGTATAGCCACCTATCGATTCTACGATTCGCTTCAAAGTTTCCAGGCTACCACTTTCGAAGCGATACAGATGACTGGAATTTTTTCTTTTCATGTGGGAACAAATATCGAGAACCTGATTCCGCAGACAATGACCTTCCTCTAAAAGCCAAATGTCATCTGACTTAAGGGATGAGTAGCGAATCGCCTTTAGTTTACTGAGCGGGTGATCATTGCGACATAAGAGAGAAAAAGGCTCCCAAAACAGATGCCGCTCATGAATTTGAGGCATTCTTAGGGGAATAGCTAACAGGCCCACATCAATTGTATCTTCGTTAAGGCCTTCAATGATTTTATGGGTCTGCATTTCATGAATCGACAAGTGGAGCTCAGGGTACATTTTTCGAAGAATGGGTAACACTCTGGGCATCAAATAAGGGGCAAGGGTTGAAATCACGCCCACTGTTAAATTTCCGGCAAGGATACCAGATTTGCCTGCGTCGTTAATAGCCTCAAGCTTATTGGCCTCCTGTACGATGGTACGCATTTGCAGAACCAGTTTATGACCTTGCTCGGTCAGCAGGATCGGCTTTTTAGAGCGATCAAAAATTGTCGTGCCCAGGGACGCCTCCAGCTTCTGAATCTGCATGCTTAAGGTGGGTTGTGTTACAAAACAATGTTCTGCCGCCTTGGCAAAGTGTCCCAGTTTATGCACAGCTAAAACGTATTCCAACTGAGTCAGTGAAAAATTCAGTTTGGCCGCCATAAATCCTCCAAATTATTAATAGAGTAAATCTATCACCATTAATATTATATCGATTTCATCTAAACCACAAGATGCCGTATTATAAACAAAGTAAAACAATAATAACCCGACTTCGGCGAAGCCGAAGTGCAAACCAGAGGAGAACTAGCTATGACAACACTTATCAACACAAAGGTCCCGGAATTCAAAGTTCAGGCCTATCACAATGAAACGTTTAAAACCGTTTCACGCAATGATCTGAATGGCAAATGGTCGATTTTTTTCTTCTATCCAGCCGATTTCACCTTCGTTTGCCCAACTGAACTTGGTGATATGGCTGATAAATATGCGGACTTCCAAAAAATGGGCGTGGAGGTTTATTCGGTGAGTACTGATACCCACTTCACACACAAAGCTTGGCATGACACTTCTGAAACCATTAAGAAAATCAAATACCCAATGCTTGCTGATCCCACCGGGCACCTTGCCAAATCATTCGGTGTCTACATCGAAGAAGAAGGCTTAGCTTATCGTGGAACCTTCCTCGTGAATCCCGAAGGCCAAATTAAGCTTGCTGAAATTAACGACAATGGTATCGGTCGCAATGCGGAAGAATTACTTCGCAAGGTTCAGGCAGCACAGTTTATTGCAGCACACCCCAATGAAGTTTGCCCTGCTAAATGGCAACCGGGTGGAGCGACTCTGAAGCCAGGCCTTAACCTTGTCGGAAAAATCTAAACTAATCTCAACAAACGAACAGCAGGAGATGCCTATGTTAGACCAAGATATTAAATCACAATTGAATTCGGTGTTTGCTGCTATTGTTCAGCCAATTGATCTTGTTTACGATTTATCAGAACACGAAAAACAGTTTGAGCTTGTCGAAATGCTTGAAGATGTCGCTTCGACGAGCTCCAAAATAACAGCCAAGCCATCAGGCTCAAAAAGTGAATGCCCAAGGTTTTGGATTGAGCGAAATGGTTCACCTACAGGAATTTATTTTCGCGGTATACCCGGTGGACATGAATTCACATCCTTGATTTTGGCAATTTTGAATTCCAGTGGAAAAGGCAAGCTGCCTGACGAAGGATTAGCTGCTCGTATTCAAAGTTTAAAGAGTCCTATTCGAATCAAAACCTACATTTCACTCACCTGCGAAAATTGTCCTGATGTTGTACAAGCGCTGAATCAAATGGCATTGATTCATAAAGACTTCCAGCACGAAATGGTCGACGGAGGCTACGCTCAAAATGAAGTGGACTCGATTGGAATTCAGGGAGTTCCGAGCATTGTCGTGAATTCGAAAATGATACACTCTGGCCGAATTCATTTTTTGGATTTGCTGGTCAAACTCGAAGAGGTTTTCGGAACCGATACTACTGAAAAAAAGCAGAGCATTGTGAATTTAGGGCATTTTGATGTCGTTGTCATTGGTGGGGGGCCTGCAGGCGCATCTGCCGCGATTTATAGTGCCCGCAAAGGACTGAAAACAGCATTGATTGCCGAGCGCCTAGGTGGGCAAGTTCAGGAGACCAAAGGTATCGAAAATTTAATTTCCGTAATTTATACCGAAGGTCCCCAATTGTCCGAGCAGCTATACAAACATATTTCCTCATATCCTGTGAAAATTTTCGATCAACGCCGAGTGAGGTCTCTAACTAAAGACAAGACTATTTTGCTCGAAAGTGGTGAGACTATCAGTGGAAACTCTATTATCATTGCGACGGGCGCAAAGTGGAGGGAGCTTGGAGTGCCTGGCGAAAAGGATTATATCGGTCGCGGAGTTGCCTACTGTCCGCATTGCGATGGCCCGTTCTACAAAGGCAAAAAGATCGCCGTTATAGGTGGAGGCAATTCAGGAGTTGAGGCCGCCATTGATCTTGCAGGCATTGCCGGTGAAGTTGTTGTTTTTGAATATAATGAAAATTTAAAGGCGGATAAGATTCTGATCGACAAGCTAATTTCGCTTAAAAACGTCTCCGTGGTCACCAATGCACAAACCAGTGAATTGATCGGCAATGGACAAAAAATCACTGACCTTCGCTATCTTGACCGCAAAACTGAAAAAGCTATCCACATGCCGATCCAGGGAGTCTTTGTGCAAATCGGTCTTATTCCCAATAGCGGATTCGCCAATGGCATTTTAGAGCTTACAAAATTTGGCGAAATTATCGTGGATGCTAAGGGGCACACCAATGTTCTAGGCATATATGCTGCTGGAGATGTTACGACGACTCCATTTAAGCAAATCATTATTGCAATGGGCGAAGGAGCAAAGGTGGCCCTCGCTGCCTTCGAGGATCGTATGTATGGTAGTCATTAGCCGATGCGAAAGCGTCCCGTTAAGTCAGGTTGACGGTAGCGGGGGCCACCAGAATGACATTCGTTTCTGGCACAAATAGTGAAGCCTACTCTTTTATATTAATGAGCTAGATCTAAAGAGGAAATGCGAATGAATTTACGTCAATCGATTTTACAGAGTGGACTTATTTTGGCAGTTTTATCTACGGCTGTGAATGCATTAGCAGTTAGACCTGGCACCTATATTCCCGCTGGGGATCGAGTTTGTGTTAACGGCGCAATTATCGAAGACTCAGGCTTTACTAGTACTGTAACTGAATACACTTTTTTAGTTTCGGCTGATCATCTTACAATATCAATGAAATTTAAAGGCAACCCAGTTGTCATGGAATACAGCTTAGGCGAACTAATTGATGGAAAGACGCAAGTAAATCCTATAACCGAGGGCTCAAACACATTTCAACTTGAGCAAAATGGATCACAAATAACTGCTCTTTTTACTGACCACAGCTCTAAATTTTGTGGCGGCGATCAAATCGCAGCTCTCATGAAAATTAAGTGATCATATTCACTTGTCTCGAAGAAAAAAGATGGACTGTTTAGCAAGTAGAAAAAGTTCAAAGATTTCCTTTTTTGAAAACTGTAAATCAAGCCGCACATTTTATTCGCACGGCTCCAAAAGGGAGCCTTTTGTTGCGGCTGATAGAAATTTTTTCGGCGCGTATTACCTATGGCTAAATATTCGACACCGGGCGTATCTAACAAATTTTGTCTTAATTTCACCCGCAACTTCATCAGACTAAAAATAAGTAGTTTGGCACTCAGGAAATTGGTGCGCAGATTGCAATCTCTTCATCTGTAATGAATCACTAATAATCTAGAGGCCTAAATGAGGCCATAAAATCTTAGGAGCTGGTATGAAATTTTCGATATACGCTTTAATCCTGACCTTAGCCACAATGACTTCTATCAAAGCAAATGCTGAAGTTTTTGTAACGCCCCAGTTGGGAAAAGTTTTGATCGCCTACACAAATAATCAAGCCGAACAAAATGTGGTTTGCAAAGCATTAACTGGAGCAAACACAACGGCAGTCGCCTCAGCCCATCAATTAATGAGAGGCGATATTGATCCTAAATCCAAACAAATTTACACGTTTGCATACTTATCACCTGTTCTTAGGCTTTCAACCGGAGGCGGCTTTAATTTCACATATACATCTACGGCAGAAATTTTTACTTCTATTACCTGCCAATAAGTTCTGATATTTCGCGGTCTACACTTCAAGTGTGCCACGTGTAATTTAGAGCCTCACAAATTACTGATTTTGGAGCGATGAAATCAACATCGCGTTCTTTTTAGGGCATGAAGGGAGATTTTAAAGGACTGTAACGGCGGCCACTGCGATACTGATTTTTCGCTGGATTAAAAATCGCAGGAGTTGACCAAAAAAAAATATTTTTCAAAAACTCGCAGAGAATTTTTCAATTTTTGTAAGCTGGTAAGGCCCTATAGAACCCTATATTGTTTTAGAAAACAAAAAAGTTGAGCTCAAAGTTCAGAGAAACAAATTTCTAAGAAAACCTTTTATACAGTTTGAGATGTCTCTTTTTTGATGGTTTCGTCTTTCTGGCTAGACTGAACTGAGACCAACTGACTTTATATTTAAAATCACTACAAAACTGAAATCACTACAGCCGATCACTACAAAATGTTAGCAACTGACATTATTCCCTATGATGTCGCATGATATTTCAAAACAGAGTTACGCACACTCAATCGCCGCTAAGTTATTGTTTATTGTACTAATTGTGAAAAATATTTTGCTTGAGAACTTTGGTATTCAGTGATGGCGGAGGAGGGGGGATT